>JASFNY010000206.1:0-4473 GCA_050116795.1 Thiohalophilus sp. | reverse complement strand
GCCATGCCCGCCAACGGGCCGGCGAAGTCACCCACCTGGTCGCTGATGACCGGGCAACCGGTCAACGCAGAATAGGTTTGTTGATTGCGATTGGCATTGATCAACAGTTGGTCGACCTGCGGCTTAAGTTGATCGCGAATATGCAACACCATTGGCCGGCCGTTGACTTCAAGCAGGCCCTTGTCGTGGCCGCCCATGCGCCGGGCCAGTCCGCCGGCGAGGATCACGCCGGTGGTGTGCGGCAGTGCTTCAGGTGCGATGCCACTGCTCATCGAGATCCTCGTGGTCAGTTGATGTTTCGTTGAATGGGTTATGGCTGTCCTGGCTCAGTGACGGCGCGTTGATGAGCTGTCCCTGCTTGAGTCGAATATGTCGCTGCGCCAGCGGCGCGAACAGCCGCGGCTCGTGGGCAGTAATGATCAGGCTGACGCCGTCCTGTTGCAGGCGGCGAATCAGGAACAGCGTGCGATGTCGCGCCGTTTCATCCATGCTGGCCACCGGTTCATCCAGCAGTAACAACCGGGGTGACAGCACCCAGGCTCGAAGCAACGCCACCCGTTGTTTCTCGCCGCCGGAGAGTTGCCGGGCGCTGCGTTCCTGCAGATGATCGAGCCCGGTGGTGTTCAGGGCACTGCTGGCGATGGCCCGTGCCTGTTTTGCCGAGTGCCCGCGCCGACGCAGCCCGTAGGCGATGTTGTCCAGCACGCTGCGATCGAACAGGTAAGGTTCCTGGTGCAGGTAGACCACGTTTTGTAATAACCAGGGCCGGGCCTGATGCCAGTGATACCCGGTGCCGTTGTAACGACATTTGCCATGATCAGGTTCCAGCAATCCCGACATAATTCTCAGCAGAGTGGTCTTGCCTTCACCGTTGTCACCGCTAAGGACGATGCATTCCCCGGGCTGGATAGCCAGCTGCAGATTATCGAACAGCGTTCGCTGGTTAATCGATTTACTCAGTCCCCGGTATTCGATGTGCGCGTGTTCAATCATGCAAATACTGGCCTCTGTTTCTGGCTGATATGCAGTAGTGCATTCAGGCTGAATGCGAGTAGCAGCAGCACCATGCCCAGTGCCAACCCCTGGGCATATTCACCCTTGGCGGTTTCCAGTGCGATGGCGGTCGGAATGTTGCGGGTGTGGTGAAGAATGTTGCCGCCGACCATGATCGACGATCCCACCTCGGCAATGATTCGGCCGAACCCGGCGATCACCGCGGCCAGCAGGGCAAAGCGAAGTTCATAGAAAAACGTCAGTGTCGCCTGCATGCGACCGGCACCGAGGGTGCGCGCCGTTTCCCAGGCACGGCGGTCGGCGCCATCGAAAGTGGCATGGGTCATGGAAATCAACAGTGGCAGACACAACAGGATCTGGCCGACAATCATCGCGCTCTGGGTAAACAACAGTCGCCAGTCACCCAGCGGTCCCTGTCGCGACAACACGATATACACAGTCAACCCGACCACGACAGCAGGCACGGCCTGCAGGGTATGGATCGTCATCACCAGTGAACGCTGACCGGGAAAGCGGCTCATGGCCAGTGCAAAGGCAATCAGCATGGCGATGGGTGTGGCGATCAGGATCGCCCGCAGCGAGACGCCGAACGAGGTCGCCACGATAATCCACAATTCCCGGTCCCCGCTGAACAGCAGGTGCAACGCTTTGACAAAGGCTTCGGACAACTGATCCATGCTTGTGTTTCAGTGCGAGGCCATTTTGACTGCCATGGGAGTAAACAGCTGTTCACCATTTGCACGATAATCTGCAATCAGTTTCTGACCATCTCTGTCCGTTAACCATGTGATCATTGCCATCGCGCCCTTGTAGTTCGTATCCGGATAACGCTTGGGATTGACCGCAATAACGCCGTAGGGATTGTAGAGTCGCGGATCGCCCTGGACCACGATTTTCAAAGGCAGCTTGTTGCGCATGGACAGCCATGTGCCGCGATCGGTCAGGGTGTAGGCCTGGAGTTCACCAGTCATGGACAATACCTTGCCCATTCCCTGCCCGGCCTGTCGGTACCATTCACCTTCAGGTTTGATGCCCGCGGCATCCCACAGGTGAAGTTCTTTCTTGTTGGTGCCGGAATCATCGCCACGTGAGACAAACACGGATTTACTGTTGGCGATCTTGGTCAGGGCCTTGGCTGGATCCTTCATACCGTTAATTTTGGCTGGATCATTTTGCGGGCCAACGATGACAAAGTCGTTGTACATGACCTGACGCCGGTTAACACCATAACCGCTATTAACAAATTTTTTCTCGGCCGGTGGTGCGTGCACGAGGACCACGTCCACATCACCGTCACGGCCCATGCGCAGGGCCTTGCCGGTTCCCACCGCGATGACATGAACTTCGTAGCCGGTTGAGTGTTCAAACGCAGGAAGTATAGCTTCCAGCAAACCGGAGTTTTCAGTGCTGGTGGTGGTGGCCATGCGCAGGATTTTGTTCTGCTCGGCGGCCGCCGGACCCGCCATAAGGCACAAAAGTAACCCGACAGTGAGTGTATTAAATAGTTTATGTAAGGACATATGCTGATTCCTTGAGTAAGTGAATTACATGACCTGATGAATGCAGCGCGATGCACGGTTGGTTTTGCAAAGCCTATGCCACGCCGTATGTTGATGATTTATCAGGCTGTCATGCGAGGCATAAATTTTGTCTGCCATAGGGTTGGCACATTTTGTCTCAGTGCTTTGATTGTTTGGGACAGTTTGTTGCAAAAAACTGGAAAGGATTGTGATCATGAGTTTTACTTGGTAAGCACCAAGACAAAGTTGTTCGAATCGCATCCCGTTACCGGAAGCACCGGCAAGACATTCAAACGGGAAAATAAAAAGACCATAACGAGGTATGCACCATGAAGCCGACTGCGCCGATGGAAGTTTCCATATTGGTGGTCGATGACGAACCTGGCATGCGAAACTTTCTGCAACGTCTTTTGCAGAAACAATACGGCCTGGTAGAAGTTGCGGCCGACATCACTGAAGCGGAACAGTTACGGCAGCGATGTCACTTTGACGTTATTATCATCGATAACCGTCTTCCGGAGAGCAGCGGTTCGGAATGGCTGCAACAGATTCGTGAACATGATCATGATACCCACGTAATCCTGATGACCGGTTATGCCGACATGGAGGTGGCGATCAGCGCGGTGCGTGGTGGTGCCAGTGACTTCCTGCTCAAGCCGTTCCGTGCCGAAGATATCAAGCAGTCCATCAGTCGTTGCCTGTCGCAGCGCAGTCGAGCGCGTTCTGATTTTGTTAACCAGGGAGCCCCCCAGCCGGACCAGACCTCACAAACTGTTGAGCTGATAGGCGAGGCGCCATCGATCAAGCAACTGGATCAGCTGGTGCGGCGTATCGCGCCCACCCAGTCTACGGTGTTGATTCAAGGGGAAACCGGCACCGGCAAAGAGCTGGTAGCCGAGGCGATTCACAAACAAAGCGGTCGTCCAGGGCCCTTCGTGCCGGTGAATTGCGGATCAATTGCCGCCGACTTGCTGGAGAGTGAGTTGTTTGGACATTCCAAGGGGGCCTTTACAGGTGCACAGAGTGCGCGCCAGGGGCTGTGTTATTTTGCAGACACCGGAACCCTGTTCCTGGATGAAATCGGCGAAATGCCTCTGGCGATGCAGGCCAAGCTGCTGCGTATGCTGGAGACACATTCGGTGCGTCCGGTGGGTAGCGATCGGGAGTTGAAAGTAGATTGTCGCATAGTTGCCGCGACGAATCGCAACCTGGAAGAGATGGTCAGAGACAATCAGTTCAGGGAAGACCTCTATTATCGCCTGAATGTTGTTACCCTGGAGGTTGCACCGCTGCGAGACCGTCTCTCCGATCTCCCGCTGTTGACCAAACACTTCATACACAAGCTGGCGGGTGAACTCGGTCTGCCGGCCTATCCACTGAGCCAGCAGGACATACTGCAGTTGCAGGGATATGACTGGCCGGGCAATGTGCGTGAATTACGCAATGTCATTGAACGCACCCTGTTGCTGGGCAAGCTGCCGACTGAATTGCTGGCCAGCGGTACAGCATCAGACAATCCGGAGAAAGATTTTGTAGTGCCTGAAGGCTGGACGTTGCGCGACGTTGAACGGCGATACATGCTGGATATGCTGGCCTTTGTCGATGGCAACAAGTCTGAGGCGGCACGTCGACTTGGAGTCTCGCGTAAAACGATCGAACGCAAACTCAGTGAATGGCAGTCTGACTCACTGCAATATACCTGAACCAAATGTTAAATCGTTTTTTCGACCGGGTACGACACAGCTTTCGCTACAAGCTGTTACTGCTCGTACTATTACCGTTGCTGGTGTTTATTCCGATTATTGTGACATTTACCCTGCAACGTACGTACTCCTTCGCCGAAGCACAGCTCTCTCATAAAGTTCATACCGACATCAATGTCGCCAAGGCTTCGTTTGCCCGTCAACAGGACAAGTATCTGCAGGCCATAAGCAGCCTG
>JASFNY010000205.1:0-4501 GCA_050116795.1 Thiohalophilus sp. | reverse complement strand
AGGATTTCCACCGAGGGCATTTGAAATATCGGCAATGGCTTTTTGTGCCCGTACACTGTTACCGGCCGCATCCAGTGGCGGTGAGATAACGGCAATGCCGAACTTGCCCGGTGATACGGCAATAATACCGCCACCAACACCACTCTTGGCGGGCAGGCCGGTTTTATAAAGCCATTTACCCGAATCGTCATACAGACCCGCAGTGGCCATTACCGCCAGGATTTCGGGTACGTTTTCCGCTTTCACTACCTGCTTTTTGGTAATTGGATTTTTACCGCCGTTGGCAAGCGTTGCCGCCATGTTTGCCAGGTCTTTGGCATTGACGCCGACTGAACATTGGCGGGTATAGATATCCGTGGCTTGCATGGGATCTTCCTTGATGTGCCCGTAGGCGTACATCAACATGGCCAGCGCCTGGTTACGCTGATTGGTTGCGGCCTCGGATTTGTAAACATCTTCGAGTACGCTCAGCTTGCGACCAGCGAAATCACTGTAGTATTTGAGGATCTTGTTCCAGATCTGATTGTAGCTTTTACCCTTGACCATACTGGTGGCGGTGATGGCGCCGGGATTCACCATGGCATTCATTTCCGAGCCCTGGTATTGCTCAATGGCAACAATCGAGTTGAATACCTGGCCGGTGGCATCTACCCCCATATTGTCATAAATGGATTTGGGGCCGGACTCATCCATCACCTTGGCCATGGTAAAGACTTTGGAAATGGACTGAATAGAGACCTGGGTCTTGAGGTCTCCCTCGGTATAGATTTTGCCATCGGTCGTAATCAACGCGATACCGTAGACCTTGGAATCAACCTTGGCCAGGGCCGGTATGTAATCGGCGTTTTTGCCTTCCTCGATATTTTTGTAATCGTTATAGGCTTTTTTGAGCGCTGCTTTTATCTTGGTCGGATTCAGCGTATCGGCGTAGGCAGTATTGCTCGCACCCATGACCAGTGCCAGGGCGGCGAACATACCAAATGCCACGGCGTATTTTCGCAAGCTCTGATTTAACATGGTGGTCTCTCCTTGGCAGTTATTCGTTAGAATTTGAATTTGAATGACACCTGCATGCGAGTGTCGTCACGGGTTGTGCCGTCCAGTTGTTCGTATTCACCATACTGCAGTTCGCCTCCCACCATGGTTGCTTTGGTAGGATAGTGCAGCAGGTTGACTACACCATACTGGTTGGATTTGAAAGCCGTACCGGTCTGGCCTGCACTGTTGTCCTGGTCGGTCATGGCCCAGCCGAACGAGCTACTCCATTGATCGTTCCAGGTGTGATCATAGAACAGTAACCAGCCCAGTATGGGCAGGGTTTCCGCCTGGCCGCCGGCACCCGGTGCCAGATCGATACCGCCATCGTTGAAGTAACTGGCAATGGCCTCACCATAAGCCAGCTGGGCCTTGATAGTGCCATTGTCACTGAGTTTGTAACTGCCACTGAGGTTGATGCCGTAACCGGTTTTATTGCCGGAAGGTTCGCCATCGGCACTGGCCAGGTTTTCGTAACCTACCGAACGCAACAGACCGCCGATCTGCAGGTGTCCCCAGTCACCGTCAGTTCGCCAATGGGCAGTCACATCCGGAAAGTCGGTTTTGCCACTAAAGCTCAGGCTCGGCGAAATACCACTGAGCTTGCCATCATCGATCGCCGACGAGGGGGACTCCAGCGCAACGGCAAAGCTGCTGTTTTTATCACGCATGGGCGTCCAGCGAACCTGAATGTTGCGCCAGAAAATCATGCTGGGCGGTCCCCAGTACTCGATGGTATTGGGGAATACATCGATATCCATGAAGGTGCTCCAGGTCTGGCCGGCCAGGAACGAACCAATCTCGCCGTATGCATGGCGCAAGCGTGGTGTGGTTTTGCCTTCATCGCTGCCGACTCCATATAGCTCGAACTCAAGCTTTGTCTTCAGCTCCCCGAGATCGGTTGGTGTGGTAGTGGCCACACCGAAGCGTGTCTGACGCACGCTGAGTATTGACTCGCCATCGGTGCCGCAACCCACGGTGCCGGAACAGATCTGCGACGGGCGCAAAGAATCCTTCCAGGCCGAATTCATGCGGTTGAAATCATAGATCGCATCAAGTTGAATGAAGCCATAAAAGTCATAGTCGGTTTTACCCTCGGCGGCCACGGCATGACCGGCACTGGCAGCCAATAGCGTGCATAACACTGTCCACCTGGCTAAATGCCAATGGCAAAATGAATTGTTCCTGGTTGTTTTGCTCATTTCATTTTTTCCTTGTAGTGGTATACAAATGTAAATGGGTATTTATACCGTAGTGTTTGCAGTATTCAGCCACCAGTAACGTTGGCACGCTCCCAGGCTCTTACCTTGCGCCGGGCATTGTCGAAAAGTCGCACATAGTTTCCCTTGCGAATTTTCTTGCTGGCTTCCGGGGTCAGTTTCTTCCATAGTGGTGCGTACATTTCGAAAACACTGTAATAGGCTTGTTTGTTTTTAGGTGCGACATTGTCGGTTCCAAACAGGAACCGGTCCGGATAACGGTTCAGCAGGTCCGCGGAGCGTTGCAACGACTCCGGTGTGGCGACGACATACTTGGCCACTTCGTCCCAGGAAATATCAAAATAAACATGGCGCAGTGTCGGGTCTTTGAGCATGTCCTTGAGAATCTTGATATGCCCGGGACTGCGTTTGGTTGCACTGGCAGATGCCTGTGATTGCGTAGGATGTACCACGCGACCCAGCCCGGTATGCGCCCAGATAATGGTGGTCTTCGGATGTCGGCGCAGTAAATTTTTCATCTGGGTCAGGTAGACCGGTTCGGCATTTGGTTTTGCAAAAGGCATATCGATGTCGTTATGCAAAATGACCACCAGACCGGTCTCGGCACAGAATTTGAAAATCCTGTCCAGTGCCGGGTTGGTGAGGCTGGCAACCTCGCCGGCGACTTTCGATGAAACAAACTCCTTGTGAATGCTGAATTCGCCGATACCGGTAAATACCCCGGGGAACAGGGTCAGTACACGGCGAATGTGATCGACACCGTACATGTCCGCCGGGTTGAAACCGGTTATCATCGGGTCAAAACGGGCTTGTTGTTCGGGAGTCAGCTTCTGATAGCTGCGGGCGATAAAGGCATCTGTGAATGAGTAGTAATATAGAGGGGCATCACTTTCAAGATAATAGCCCGGGGCATATTTTCCGGAGTTCTGGTAAGACCAGGTCTGTTGTAAAGGAATTCCGAATAAAGTTGACCGGGCAACCCGATCACCCATGATCTGAAGATACTTTTCGATGCTGATGCCCTGTTGAATGTAATTCGTCAGGTGAAAATGCGCATCGTTAAACCCTTCGCTGCCCGTGGTTAATGCGTGCTGTTTTTCGACCTGGACGGTGTTTTTTTCGGGTGATGGCTGAGCAAACAGTCCGGTTTGTGTGCAACCGGATGACATCAGCAGAGTGAAGGCTAACAATAACAGTCCAGAGACACCGCGAAGCGGGCCATATCCCTTATGCATAATTTTTGTAACTCTATTTTGGCAAATAGCTCTCTGAATTAAAGCTTATACTGAATTGATGCATATACAAGTTCTTGCAGAAGCTTTTGTTTATGTGTATCTCATTGCAAAAGAAAGAATCAACCCAAAATTGTTACAGGTTTTAAAACTCGATCAGGCTACTGGATATTGTGGTCCGGCAATCAGTTTAAATTGTAATCTTTGTTGTGAAGATTTCAGGCGGCTAACCAATCAGATCGGTCATACCATAGAACTGTCATAGTCTTGAGGTCAGAACATGATGCATAAATTCAGGAACAGGAAGGCCGGAATTATTTACACCTGGGTGCTTTTTGCATTGTGTATGCCGGTGGCTTTGCAGGCACAGACGCCATCACAGGATGACACTGAAGATCGCCTGCGCGATCTGGAGTCACGACAGCTGCAATTCGAGAAACTTCTCGAAGAAAAAGAGGCCCGGATTCGTGAACTGGAAGCGGATACAGGACCTGAAGATGTTTCGCCGCCTCAATCTGAAGCAACCAGTCCGGCTGGTAGCGAAAAAGATGCGAATCCATTTGGCGAATTTACACCTGGCCAGGGATTTACCGTGGCGCGTACGGATTTCGGTGAACTTCAACTCAGTGTCTACAGTTATTTTCGTTATCTTAACCAGAAGGGCCTGGACAGCCAGTATATCGACCATTTCGGTAATACACAGACTATCGATCAACGTCATGATTTCGAAGTCAACAAGGTTTTCCTGTATACCAAGGGCTGGTTCCTGGATCCTGATTTCAAATATCTTTTCTACGTCTGGAGTAGCAACACCGCCCTCGGAAAGACATCAAATAATCTCGTCGCGGGAAATTTGCGATACAGATTCAGTGACGCATTCTCATTGACAGGTGGGGTAGTGGGATTACCCTCCACGCGCAGTATGATGGGACAATTTCCCTATTGGCACCGGGTTGATACCCGACTGATTGCTGATGAGTTCATGAGAGGTAGTTTTACGCAGGGTATTTCCGC
>JASFNY010000204.1:0-4531 GCA_050116795.1 Thiohalophilus sp. | reverse complement strand
CAAACAAAAAGGGCGCTAAAAATATTAGCGCCCTTTTGCCAATGCCTCGCGTGGTCGCAACCACAGGCCTTACTATTTCTTCATGCCGTACTTCTGACGGAACTTGTCGACCCGGCCCGCGGTATCCAGCAGCTTCTGCTTGCCGGTATAGAAGGGGTGGCACTGGGCGCAAACTTCGATGTTCAGATCCTTGCCGACCGTGGAACGGGTGGTGAAGCTGTTACCACAGCTGCAGACAACGTTCACATCCTGGTAGGCGGGATGGATTTCAGCTTTCATGTCTAACCTCACAGTCTCTTTCGGGCGTATCGCCACACCGGCCATTCCGGGCACCATACGCTACGAGGCGGGCGATCATACGGGATTTGGCAGGCACAGGGCAAGCCCCTGAAGGCCGCCTCAGGAGTCGTCCTGCTCCGTCTGGGGAAAGGGCAGGACCCGTGCACAACGCCGAAACGGGCGGCGTGACTGGCGAAGATCCTCATAGACCTCATCCAGGTTGCTAAAGCTGGACCACATCATATTGGAGATGGAAATGCAGGCCGACATGGGATTACTGGCGGTTTTGCGTACCTGGTTGATACGCCACTGCAGTCGGCGCAGGCGGTCCTGGCGGTCGCTCGGGGCACGGGTAATGCAATAGTCGAGTACCCGGTCGCGCAGATCCTCAAAACGCTCCGGATCACTCTCGGCCAGTCGAGCCCAGGTATCAAAATCAATATGGTAAGCGTTCTCGGGTTTTGCCATCAGTCGGTCCTGCTTCACCGCCGTCAACATGGAAATTTTGACCCGGCATCGGGGAGGGGGTTCCCACTGCCTGATTTAATATTCGTTGCTTTTGCGGTGTCTGTCAAAACCGGGCCTGTGCACCCGCTCACAAACAACGTTAAATCCTGAATACAGATCTTTGTCCGAAAATGAGTTTTTCAACAATCAGCATTTCTTATCGTTTCCTGATTTTTATCTTTTCATGGAATCAAAGAACTCGGCGTTGGTCTTGGTCGCCTCCAGCTTGTCGTGCAGAAATTCCATGGCTGCTACCTCATCCATATCGTGCACAACCTTGCGCAGGATCCACATTTTCTGCAGCTCGTCGGCACCGGTCAGCAACTCTTCGCGGCGTGTGCCGGAGCGGTTGATGTTGATGGACGGATAAAGACGCTTCTCGGCAATCTTGCGATCCAGATGGATCTCCATGTTGCCGGTCCCCTTGAATTCCTCGTAGATCACATCGTCCATACGCGAACCGGTTTCCACCAGCGCGGTCGCGATAATCGTCAGGCTGCCGCCCTCCTCGATGTTACGTGCCGCACCGAAGAAACGCTTGGGTCGCTGCAGGGCGTTGGCATCCACACCACCGGTCAGCACCTTGCCGGATGAAGGCACCACAGTGTTATAGGCGCGGGCCAGTCGGGTGATCGAATCGAGAAGAATGATCACGTCCTTCTTGTGCTCCACAAGGCGCTTGGCCTTTTCGATGACCATCTCGGCCACCTGTACATGACGACTGGCCGGTTCATCGAAGGTACTGGAGACAACTTCACCACGAACCGAGCGGGACATTTCGGTCACTTCCTCGGGCCGCTCGTCGATCAACAGTACGATGAGGTGGCATTCGGGAAAGTTATGCGTAATGGAATGGGCGATGTTATGCAGCATCATGGTCTTGCCCGCCTTCGGCGGTGAAACGACCAGCGCGCGTTGCCCTTTACCAATTGGCGCGACCATGTCGATCACCCGCGCGGTAATATCCTCGGAACTGCCGTTACCGATCTCCAGCTGCATGCGTTCATTCGGATGCAGCGGGGTAAGGTTCTCGAACAATACCTTGTTCTTGGCTTTTTCCGGTGGCTCAAAGTTGATTTCATTGACCTTGAGCATGGCGAAATAGCGTTCACTGTCCTTGGGCGGACGAATCTTGCCGGATACGGTATCACCGGTGCGCAGACTGAAGCGTCGAATCTGGCTGGGCGAAACATAAATGTCGTCAGGGCCGGCCATGTATGAGCTTTCTGCCGATCGTAGAAAACCAAAACCATCCTGCAGGATTTCCAGGACGCCATCCCCATAAATGTCTTCACCACTTTTTGCATGGGCCTTGAGGATGGAAAAAATGATGTCCTGTTTGCGGGAACGGGACATACCTTCGATGCCCATGTCCTCTGCGATCGCGATCAGATCAGCAACGTGTTTTTGTTTGAGTTCAGTGAGGTTCATAGATGTTGTCTTAAAATCAGGTTGGTTACGCGACGCACTACACGCACCGGGGAGCCGGCTGTGTGATCAGCGTCTGTATAGGGTTGCTCGAGGGGTTGCCTGTAAAGGCAGGTTACAACTTAACGATGGTATTCGTATGTGTTCTTAAATATTAATATTAAGTTATCACCAAAAATGAATTTCGTCCAGCCCGTAATATCGGGCTGGCGCACAAATCAGTTCAAAGGTTGCTGTCGATAAAGGCCGTCAGCTGGGACTTGGAAACCGCGCCCACCTTGGTGGCTTCAACATTGCCGCTCTTGAACAGCATCAGGGTCGGAATACCGCGAATACCGAACTTCGGTGGCGTACCCGGGTTTTCATCGATATTGAGCTTGGCGACCTTGATCTTGCCGGAATATTCATCGGCAATTTCATCCAGAATCGGGGCAATCATCTTGCACGGGCCGCACCAGTCAGCCCAGTAATCCACCAAAACCGGCTCATCGGCCTTGAGCACTTCATCTTCAAAGGTGGCGTCTGTGACGTAAACGATCTTGTCGCTCAACGTGTTTCTCCCATGTCTTGTTTTGCAGTCGGAATCTGTGACTGACTTGAGTGATGTAGGCCGCTAACCTTAACACGGTTGCAGTGACTGAACATCATTTGTGGACCATTGCCCTGCTCAAGCTGGATGCTCTGCAGGGAGTATACGCACTGACATTTGAGCCCAAGATTGCCGTTATTTCAAGCCCCAAACCAGGTCCGATCTGTTATTCTGTGCGCCCATGAGTGATACACACCTCTCTGACATCCGTTTCGACAGCCTGGATTTACCCACCCCCCTGCTGCAAGGCATTGAAGAGGCGGGTTTTTCATACTGTACCCCGGTACAGGCCGAGACCCTCCCCCTTGCCCTGCAGGGCAAGGATGTCTCCGGTCAGGCCCAGACCGGCACCGGCAAGACCGCGGCTTTTCTGATCGCCATGTATGCCCATCTGATGCGCCACCCGGCGAACGAACAGCGCAAACCGAACCAGCCGCGGGCACTGATTCTGGCCCCGACCCGGGAACTGGCAGTCCAGATCCACAAGGATGCCGAACTGCTGAACAAGCATCTCAACTTTCGCCTGGGCCTGGTCTACGGCGGCACCGGCTATGATAGCCAGCGCCAGCAACTGGAGGCAGGTGTGGATGTGCTGATCGGCACCCCCGGCCGCATCATCGATTACTTCAAACAAAGAGTTTTCGACCTGCGTGCCGCCCAGGTCATGATCCTGGACGAAGCGGATCGCATGTTTGATCTCGGTTTTATCAAGGATATCCGTTTTCTGTTACGCCGACTGCCGGCAGCCGATCAACGTCTGAACCTGCTGTTCTCAGCCACCCTGTCACACCGGGTCAAGGAGCTGGCCTACGAACACATGAACAATCCCGAGGCCGTGGAGATCGAACCGGAGCAGATCACGGCCGAGCAGGTGGTGGAGAGTGTTTACTATCCGGCCAAGGAAGAAAAAATCAGCCTGCTGCTCGGTATCCTGGCCAATAAACAGGTCCAGCGTGCGGTGATCTTCGTCAATACCAAACGTATCGCGGAAAAAATTGCCGACTATCTGCGGGGCAATGATTATGCCGCGGCCCTGCTGACCGGCGATGTCCCGCAGAATAAACGCCTCAGCCTGTTACGCAAGTTCAGCGACGGCGAACTCAACCTGCTGGTCGCCACCGACGTGGCGGCACGCGGTCTGCATATTCCCGCCGTCAGCCATGTCATCAATTTCGATTTGCCCCAGGACGTGGAAGATTACGTGCACCGTATCGGCCGCACCGCCCGGGCCGGCGCCACCGGTGAGGCCATCAGTTTTGCCTGCGACGAATACGTTTTCTCGTTACCGGACATCGAGGAATACATCGGGCACAAGATCCCGGTCGAGGCGATGGACCCGGAACTGCTGGTCAAACCCAAACCGCCACAACGGGACCCCGACATGCGCCGCGTCACTAAAAAGAAGACGTCGGGCAATAAAAGCGGCCACCGGGGCAAGCCTTCTCGCGCCGGTCAGGGTTCTGGCGGACAGGCACACCGTTCCGGCGGAAATGGAAAAAACCGGGGGAAAGGTTCCGGTAATGGCCAGTCACGATCCGATCAGCGACGAAATGATGAGAAACAACAAACCGCCAGGCCGGCCCCTGTCAAGACCGGCACTGCCAATCCCTCCTCAAACACCGCTTCGCGTCCCGGTTTCCTCAAACGGCTGATGGGTAAACTGGGCAACTGAATCGTCGCGTCAGTGACGAGGCTATTTACAGGGTTTCTGAAAATAGCAGGTCAGGG
>JASFNY010000203.1:0-4549 GCA_050116795.1 Thiohalophilus sp. | reverse complement strand
ATGGGCCGAGTATATGGATGCAATAGCATTTGGTTTGGTTACTCTGTATCTGCTCACGAAAAAGTATGCTCGTCGAGTTGCGGCATGGAAATAGATGTCAGAGACTAATTATTTCAATATTCAAAGAATACTGTTTTTCGACAATGTTTATCTCTAGGATATCCCACCATGGGTGAAGCATTACAAACTGCCGTTGCCAGCCAGCGTATGTTGCTGAGCAGTCGCCTGTCAGGACGGCTGGACCACCTGGCGGTAGCCTGCCGCGCAGTATGGCCGGAGCGCGAGAAGCTGGAAGCCTGCCTGGTTCAGGGCTACGAAGAGCTGCCCTATTGCAAATACCTTTACATTCTGGATGACCGGGCACACCAGATTACATCCAATGTGACTTACGACGGACTGTTACCCGAGAGTTACGGCCGTGATCGCAGCGAACGTCCTTACATGGCGGAAGCTATCAACGGCGAGGTTTTCTCTCTGTCCAATGCCTATATCAGCCGTAACGCCCGGCGCCCGTCACTCACTGCCGTTCAGCGTATTCTTGATGATGAAGGTCGTTTGCTGGGTTACCTTGGCGCGGATTTCGATTTGCGCGAACTGCCCATGACGCGGCAGGTCTATAAAGAGCCGGAACAGTGGATGCAGATCAAGGGCGACCCGGCGATTCGGGGCGGGCTGTTCCTGCAACAACGTGCCGAGAGTTTGATGGATCGGCGTATCGACGAAGTCCTGCCACTGGTGACGGAGCTGGTGGAGGTCCACGGGGTATTCCATGCCAAGCTGCATTTCTCCAGCTCCCGTGCCACCCTGTGGTTGATCGAGGATCCGTTCCGTTACCGGATACTGGATATCGAGGACCTCACCGATCCGGCGATCTGCCTGGCCTGGTCTCAGCATAGTTACTCTGACGAGGCGGTGATCCCGGCAAACCGCGTGAAGGATGTGTTCCGCACGTTTCGGGATCTGCGTTTCATGGACGAAAACATTTACCTGCGCGCGGGTTCGCTCAACATCTTCAATGGTATGGTAGGGTTGAACTTCTCCTGTGACGGTTCCCATTACATGCCATGGCAGGAGTTCCTGGATAAAAATATCGGTTTCTGGCTCGGCTCAAGCGAGTCATAGCAGATTATTAGAAATAGTGGGTAGGATCTGTGAATTTGGCCAGGGATTAAAGTGACAGGCCATTACTACAACAAGTCAGTTAACGGGATACAAAATAATGACACTTCTAAAATACTACCTTGTTAAGGAATGGTGGAATATTGCTGTTGCGGTATTCTTGATCGTAATGGGATACCTGATTTATAAAAAAAATGTCTTGTGGGACATTAGATTGCATGGAGACCAGGGCATGATAGCAGGAGGCGTAATTGCTGGTATTGGCGTCCTCTTCCTCGTCGGATCTTTAATGCGTGGGTATAAAAAAGCAGGTAAAGGACAATAAACATTAACCTCACTGAAAATCTGATTTAAATCCCAGATCTGATCGCCCCGATTTCCGGATCGATATGTCATACTCGTTTTATGAAAGGCAAAATTGCAGCACTGCTCTGTTCTGTCGGGTTACTTGCCGGCTGTGCTAGCAACCCCTATTACGATCCCGAAAAACCCCATCACACCAAATCAGGGTTTAAAAACATTTATTACCAGGATGACAAGGGGTTGTGGGCATTTTTGAAATGGCGCTGGGAGAAGTGGGGCAAGGATATCCCCGAGGCCGAGGATTACAATTTCCAGCTGGCCGAGGCCGATTACTCACTACTGCGACATAATCCACGACAGTCCACGCTCACCTGGATCGGACATGCCACGTTTTTGCTCCAGTTTTCCGGACTCAACATCCTGACCGATCCACAGTTCTCGAATCGCGCTTCGCCGGTCAGCTGGGCCGGACCCAGGCGTGTCGTTCCACCGGCCCTGAAGGTCGAGGAGTTACCGGAGATCGACGCGGTGATTATCTCTCATGACCACTATGACTCGCTGGACGTGGATTCCGTAGTTAAACTCGCCAAGCATAACCATGAAACCCCGCTGACGTTTATCGTGCCACTGGGTATGAAGTCCTGGTTTGATGAGCTGGGGCTGGATGCCATTCGCGTGGTAGAGAAGGACTGGGGTGAGAGTCACACCATCAAAGACGTGACATTTACTGCCGAACCGAGCCAGCACTGGAGCAAGCGGAGCCTGTTTGATGGCTATGAACGACTGTGGGCCTCGTGGGTCATCGAGGCGAATGGCAATCGAATCTTTTTTGCCGGCGATACCGGTTACGCCAAACATTATGAAGAGATTGGCGCAAAGTATGGTGATTTCGAACTGGCGCTGCTGCCGATCGGCGCCTACGAACCTCGCTGGTTCATGAAGTCCTACCACGTGAATCCGCAGGAGGCGGTCAAAATTCACCAGGATCTTCATTCCCGGTACTCGGTCGCCATGCACTGGGGCACCTTTATCCTGACCGATGAGCCTCTCGACGAGCCGCCGGTTAAACTGGCAGAAGCGTTGCAAAATTCCCGAATTCCCAACTCCGAATTCGAGGTCTATCAGCACGGTGAGATTCGATCTATTGATCACCTTTTCAGCGGGCCGAATTAAACGAGTCAGGGCACTTGCGAAATGAAAAAGTCAACCAAAGCCGTTCTGCTTTCTGGCCTGGTGTTCCCAGGCCTCGGTCATATCTATCTTAAAAGGTATCTTGTTGGCCTTGTCCTGCTTTGCATTGCGGGTATAGCAATCTTTACTATCACAGAAACGACTATCAATATTGCACTGGAAGTGGTGGGTGAAATCGAAACTGGCAACGTTGCGCTGGATTCACAGTCAATAACCCAACTGGTGGAACAACGTTCTCGTGAAGCCGAACAGTCAACGAATCTTCAACTTTGGGTGTTCATGGCATGTTGGATTTTCGGGATTATAGGCTCATACAGAATTGGGTCCAGGAAAGAGCGGATGGAAAAGCCGTCTGGGGAAATCAAAACATAGAAAAGCGGGCAGATTTTGGTTATGAAAACGAAGATATTGGTAATCCTCGGCCATCCTGATTCATCCAGTCTTTGCGGTAGTCTGGCCAGTGCCTATATAGACTGCGCTAAACAAGCCAATGCAGATGTCCGGGAACTGCGGCTGGGCGAGCTGGATTTTGATCCGGTGCTATGGAATGGCTACAACAAAATCCAGGAACTGGAGCCCGACCTCGTACGTGCCCAGGAGCTTGTGTTTTGGGCCAGTCATATCGTATTTGTCTATCCGAACTGGTGGGGTGCCATGCCGGCCTTGATGAAAGGTTTTTTTGACAGGGCTTTTTTGCCCGGGTATGCCTTCAAATATCGGGAGAATTCCGCTTTCTGGGACAAGCTCCTCGCTGGTCGAACAGCACATTTGATCGTCACAATGGATACACCGCCCTGGTATTACCGCTGGATTTACCGCAGGCCGGGTCATAATGAAATGAAAAGAACGATTCTCGGTTTCTGTGGCATCAAGACAACCAGAATCACCGAGTTTGCCATGGTCCGACATTCATCACCTCAACAGAGAGAAAAATGGATCGAGGCAGTTCGCAAGCTCGCGAAAATAGGTTTATAGCACAATTTTCTCTGATATCAGTAAATGCTATAATTTTTCCTCACCTTAATGCCAACTCAAAAGAAGTACAGGATGAAGAAAAAAGACACCGCCGCTAATTCGGAAAAAATGTACGCGCCCAGCTACAAACTTTTGATGACTGCACCCATGGCGGCAATCATGGTTAGCGGAAAGGAAAACAGTGAATGGTCTGGCCTGCTGGCGTCTATCGGGCCTGTCTATGCGGCGGCGGCTGAGGGTTCTGCCGGCGATGTCAGCGAGGCGCTTTCGACCGTGTCACGGGTACTGCAGGGTGGCGACGAGCAGATTCACAATTATTTCGAAAATGACAGCCTGAATTTTGAAGGCATGATGGATATCTCGGCAAAAGGTGCTGATTTCTGGATGTGCAAGCTGAGCGACGGTGAAATTGACAAGTCAAATATCATCAAGTTATTCCAGGCAATACAGGCGGGTCTGGTTGAGGCTGTCGGCGATCTTCGTGAAGAAAATGAAATGGTTGATCAGCTCATCGGAATACAGGACAAAATTATTGAGCATATCTCGTCATTGAACTAGTTGCTGGCGCTTGTCCGTCTTTCAACCTGGGGGTTTATATACTGTGTCTGATGTAAAAGATCCCAGAGTACTATTCGCTTCCGAACGAACGCTGCTGGCCTGGAACAGGACCAGTATTTCGTTGATGGCATTTGGTTTCGTCATCGAGCGTTTTGGACTGTTTCTGCAACTCACTGGAGTTGAAGAGATAACGATATTCCAGCGGCATGTATCGTTCTTCGTGGGCGAATCATTTGTCGTGCTGGCGGTTTTAATCGTGTTCTTTTCAATCTGGCAACAAAAACGCTTCATCAAGTCATTACGACCGCAAGATATTCCAACGGGATACAGCATCTATGCCGGTATCGTGGTTAACGCAATAGTCGGTATCCTGGGCGTAGTTCTGGGCGCCTATCTTGGAATC
>JASFNY010000202.1:0-4557 GCA_050116795.1 Thiohalophilus sp. | reverse complement strand
GATCTGTTTCTGACCCGCTTTGATCCTGAAATCCAGAACGAAAGCGCCGAACGTAGTGAGCGAATTTGCGATGCAATACTAAGTTCGTTGGATGAAGTTCCGACACTTGATGCAGATCGTATACTGCGGCGATTATTTTTACTTGTACAGACCATGCTGCGAACCAACTATTTCCAGACCAACGAACAGGATGTTCCGAAACCATATTTGTCCTTCAAACTCAATCCCGCTAATTTGCCGGATCTTCCCAATCCACAACCTCAATTCGAGATATTTGTCTACTCGCCCCAGACTGAAGGTGTTCATTTACGGGGCGGCAAGGTGGCGCGCGGTGGAATTCGCTGGTCCGACCGACTCGAGGATTTCCGAACAGAAATCTTTGGGCTGATGAAGGCGCAAATGGTGAAAAACGCTGTCATTATTCCGGTGGGCGCAAAAGGGGGATTCATTGTTAAACAGAATTTACGTGATCTGGATCGCGAAACCGCCAGCGAAATGGTCCTGTCGAGTTATAAGACATTAATTCGTGGTCTGCTGGATTTGACCGACAACCTGGTTGATGGCCAGACAGTTACACCAGCGCAAATAGTAAGTTACGACGAACCGGATCCCTACCTGGTGGTGGCGGCCGACAAAGGGACTGCAACCTTTTCCGACACGGCCAACGCTATTTCCCGCGAATATGGTTTCTGGCTGGATGATGCTTTTGCCTCGGGTGGATCGACCGGTTATGACCACAAGAAAATGGGTATCACTGCACGCGGTGCCTGGGAATCTGTGAAACGCCACTTCCGTGAACTTGGCAAGGACATACAACAGGAAGATTTTACCGTTGCCGGCATTGGTGATATGAGTGGTGATGTATTTGGTAACGGTATGTTGCTTTCGCCAAAAATCAAACTAATAGCTGCTTTCAATCACAAGGAAATTTTTCTCGATCCGGAACCCGATCCTGAAACCAGTTTCAATGAACGATTGCGGCTGTTTAACCTGGATCATTCCAACTGGTCGGACTATGACTCTAAACTGATCTCAGAAGGCGGCGGTGTCTGGCCCCGGACCGCCAAGTCAGTCCCTATTTCTGAGCCTGTGCGTAATATCCTCGGCGTAAAGAACAAAGCCATGACGCCGGCCGAACTTATCAGTGCCATTTTGAAAGCACCTGTCGAGCTTTTCTGGAATGGTGGAATAGGTACCTTCATCAAGGCCAGTGACGAATCACAGGATGATGCCGATGATCGTGCAAACGATGCATTGAGAGTCAATGCTGATGAGTTGCGCTGCAAGGTATATGGAGAGGGTGGAAATCTGGGATTGACACAACGCGCGCGTATCGAGTTCGCCTTGAATGGCGGGCGCATTAATACCGATTTTATTGATAACTCTGGCGGCGTGGATTGTTCTGATCATGAGGTCAATATCAAAATTCTGTTGAATGCAATAATGCGAGAAGGAGCTCTTGAGCAACAGAAGCGCAACCAGTTGCTTGAAGAAATGACTGAGGAAGTGAGTCGCCTGGTGTTGATAAACAACTATCAGCAAAGTGAGGCGGTATCATTAAGTGAACACCTGGGGCCTATGTTGCTCGATGAGCACAGCCGTCTGATTCGCGACATGGAACGTAAAGAGCTGTTGCAGAGGAAAACCTGGAACCTTCCCGACGAGGAAGTATTGTCTAACCGTCGTAGCGCTGACGCAGGACTGACACGCCCTGAACTTTCTGTATTGCTGGCTTTTAGCAAGATCGATCTGTATCACGAACTGTTAAATTCAGATGTTCTTGACGAGCCCTATCTTGCGGATGAGCTGCCAATCTATTTTCCTTATCAAATAGCTGAGCAGTATTCGAAATATCTGAGTGATCATCCATTACGGCGGGAAATAGTTGCAACGTTTATCTCCAACAGCATGATTAACCGGATGGGTATTGCTTTTCCTTTTCGTTTACAAGAGCATTCCGGTATGCCTGTACCGGAAATAGCCTGTGCATACCTGGTTACACGTAAAATCTTCGCGCTACCGGAACTCTGGCAACAGATCTCGCAGCTTGATAATAAAATCAATGCCAAACTGCAACTGGATATGCTCAATACTATTCGTCGACTCGCCAATCATTGCACACTATGGTTGTTGCAAAACATTGAACGACCCGTCTACATAGGCCAGAGCATTGAGCGTTATTCCGAGCATATTGGCACCTTGGTCAATATTTTGCCTGAACTGGTTGCGGATGATGATCAGGCTGCGCTGCAGAAAACAGCAGAAAATTACCAGGAGCAGAATGTTCCAGAGGCGTTGGCATGGCGTATGGCAGGAATGCCATTTCTATTTCCGGGACTGGATATTGTCGAAGTTGCCTTGCAAACTGAACAAGATCCGACATTTGTTGCACAGGTATTCAATCGTTTGGGGTCGTTTCTGGAGCTTCACTGGTTGCGTGATCAGATAGATGGTTTGTCGAAAGAGGAACATTGGACACGGCTGGCCCGTTCTGCCTTGCGAGATGAGCTATATCGGTTACAGCGTAATCTGACGGTACAGGTTATCAACTCCCGTCAGGATTCTGTCGCTGATCCGAAGCTATTAATTGAATCCTGGTTATCGACCTTTGCTCAGGTCTACGAACGTTATAACCACCGTTTTGTGGAATTTAAATCAGGAATAGTGGATCTGGCTCTGATCAGTGTTGCCTTGAATGAGTTGCAGCGACTGATTCGTGATACAGAAGGCTCTTTTTCCATCATTCAAGCGCCAGAATAAATAAAGCCCGGCAAGGCCGGGCTTTATTTACTTGAGGATGCTGATCTTACGAGTCTGCAACCGAGGCCGCATAATCCGCCTGTTCTTTCTTGTGCTGGCTTATCCCCTTGACCAGCGCAGCAAGTATCGCCAGTGCTCCTGCCAGCAGTGCCAGTGCCAGAGTAGCAAAACTGATATTACTCAGGATTTCGCTGGTACTATCTGCGATAGCGCCAATCATTTCCAGTTCTGACATGTAGACCGGCATCATGAACAGACGGCTGAACAGTACGATTACCATGATCATACCCATGATGAATTTTACGGCGTGATCGCGGACATAAGTGGTGCCGATGGCGCCAATCTGAACGCCGAACAGTGAACCGGCCAGAATAATCATCGCCAGACGGATATCGACGAAACCTTCCCAGGCATAAAACAGGCTGCCACCCATCCCCATGACAAAGGCCACGACCAGTTCGGTCGCCGATGCCATCAGGGCCGGTACGCCCAGTACATACATCATTGCAGGCACGCCAATGAAACCTCCAACGGCAATGGACGCGGCGAGCAGACCAGTGGCAAAGCCCAGCGGCGCGATGAACAGCACGGAGACCTTTTTGCCACCGATGGAATGGAAACTCATCATTGTGCCGGGAATGTTGATTGACTGTACCCATCTGGCCAGTCTCGGGGTTTTATGGTCACTGCCTTCGGTATCACCACTTTCCTTTTTGGACTTGATAGCATCACGCAGGACGTAACCACCGACGATAGCCAGAACTACGATAAACACCACGGAAACATACATGTTGGTGCCGGTATTACCGAATTCGTTACGGATGTTGGTCATGATTTCCTTGCCGACAAACACCCCGATTTCGGCAAATATACCCATGATGATACCGAGCTTGACGTCGACCTGGCCGAACTTGGCGCGTTTGATCGATCCGACCAGGGCCTTGGGGAACTTGTGTGCCATGTTACTTGCCACGGCGACCACAGCCGGTACTCCCAGGCTCATCATGGCGGGGGTCAGGACGAAGGCGCCGCCGGAGCCGATAAACCCACTGACCATGCCGCCAATGAAACCGACCAGGAACAGCAGAAAGACGGTAGTTGCATTCAGATCAAGAAAATTAACTGCTTCCACGACAAATACCCCGATCGATTATTTCTTCTTGGCGGTAAGCCCCAGCGCTTCCCAGAAATGGCCGGTGAAGGCGCCGTGCACGAGGGAGAAGACCAGGGCGATGATGATGGGAATAAAGAACAGGCTCTTGTCACCACGACTGGTGGCTTCCGCCATCTGGCGAATCTCGTCGTTGAACAGGAAAAGCAGAAAATAGAGTGCAAGGCTGGCGATACCAAACAGAATGGCATTGCGCGTTGCCGTCGAGATCATTGGTTTACCGGGTGTCGGCGTCTCAGTGGTCATTGCGGTTCCCCTGAACGTATCAGTACTGTTTTACGGATAGAAGTCGCGTGCTACTGGTATATTACCTTGTGAAGTATACCAGTATTTTTACCAGACCGGGATCAGGTTGTCAGTAAACTGACCCGTCGCCGCAAACCTGGGATTTTAAGGCGAACAGGACTACCCAGGGTTCACGGTCAGCGGGCGAAAAATTATTGAAGCTAACCTTGTGATTTTATCAGCAATCCGGAGGATAGGATGACGCGGACTATTGCTGTAATACAAAAGCCTGTTCTACCGTGTAGTTACCCACGCCCTTGTAGTTCGTCATGGTCCAGCCGTGCTCATCCAGGTATTCGGTCATTTCCTTGTTCATGTTCGGGTTGCCACACAACATGACC
>JASFNY010000201.1:0-4562 GCA_050116795.1 Thiohalophilus sp. | reverse complement strand
TCACGCAGCAGCCGAATGGACACCAGGTTGCGTGAGTTGATCAGTGCCACCCGCAGGCGGGTGGGACCGTAGAAACGACCACTGTAGTTTTCCGGGCGCCAGGTATCTTCCAGCCCCGGTGCATCGAATACGACCGGTGCATCGTTGATGATGCTGGCCGCGGTGAAGCCCTTGTCGATAGCCGCCGAGTAGATGAAGGGCTTGAAGTTGGAGCCTGGCTGGCGCTGGGCCTGGGTGACCCGATTGAATTTGCTGGAGAAATAGTCAAAGCCACCGCTCAGGGCCTCAATGGCGCCGGTATCCGGGTTGAGCGAGACCAGTGCCCCGGAGACCTGTGGTACCTGGGCCAGCCAGCTGCAGCTGTCCGAGGCCGGGGTGACGTAGATGATGTCCCCACGCTGCAGCACATCGGCGGCCGTCTTCAGCTCGGGGCCCATGTGGTTTTCATCGATATATTCACGGGCCCAGTTGAGGTTTTCCCAGGGAATCCAGGTCAGGCGGTTATCACGGGTCAGGGCGTAGGCGGACTGTTCGTCCACTTCCAGCACCAGTGCCGGGGTCAGGTTGCCCGGGGCCGGGACGTCCTTGAGCAGGTCGAGCAGATCGGCTTCGCCAGCCGGCAGCGGCTGCTCCTCGTCCCCTGTTGCCGCGGCGGTCGCCGAGAACAGGTCGACGTGACCAACATGACCCCGGTAGCCATGTCGCCGATCATATTCCAGCAGTGCCTCACGTAATGCATGATTGGCTGCCTTTTGTCGTTCGGGGTCCACGGTGGTATGGACCTCGTAGCCGCCGGTATAGATGTCGTCGCCGTAGCGGGCGACCATCTCGTTGCGAACCATCTCGGCGATGTACGGCGCATCGAGATCGATGGACTGGCCATGTTGCTGGGCATGCACCGGCACTGCCAGCGCCGCTTGATACTCTTCCTGGCTGATAAACTTCAGGTCGAGCATGCGACCCAACACGTAGTTGCGGCGCTGCAGGGCCCGTTGCGGGTTGGCAATGGGGTTATAGCTGGATGGCGCCTTGGGCAGGCCTGCGATCATGGCTACTTCGTCGAGGCTCAGGTTGGCCAGTTCCTTGCCGTAATAGACCTGGGCGGCGGCCGAGACACCGTAGGACCGTTTGCCCAGATAAATTTTGTTCAGATAAAGGGAGAGAATCTCTTCCTTGGTGAGCTCGCCCTCGATTTTCAGCGCCAGGAAAATTTCATTGAGCTTGCGCAGGTAGGTTTTCTCCCGGCTCAGGAAGAAGTTGCGGGCCACCTGCATGGTGATGGTACTGCCGCCCTGCCCCTTTTCGCCTGTCAGTACCAGGTTGACTGCGGCTCGAATAATGCCCTGGTAATCCACCCCCGGATGCTCAAAAAACCGGTCGTCCTCGGCGGCCAGCACCGCCCTGATCATGGTGGGGGGGAATTCCTCATATTTCAGGGGAGTTCGCTTCATTTCACCGAATTCCGCAATCAACCCACCGGTTTTATCGTAGACCCGCAGCGGCACCTGAAGGTGCACATCCCGCAGGGTGTCGATATCGGGTAGTCGGGGGGTGATGTAGGCGTAGGCGCCGAGCAGGCCGATGGCACCGATCAGCATCAGAGTCAAGGCAGAGGCGAGGGAAAATGTGACCAGTTTCTTAAATATGGGCTTCATATCACTAATTTTAATAAAGAATCGGATTGCACCATCCGATATACAGCAAGCTTCCAGTATAAATCTTCCGTTCTGCGAACACTATTACCATTTGTTTTTATATATTTATTGACCTATAGTTGACTCATAAACCTAAAGTAGATATACATATATCTACTATAACTTACTACGAATAAAGAAAAATATGGGTTTCAGCGATCTCATCAAGCCGAAAAAACCCCCCGTGATCGGGCTCGATATCAGCTCCACTGCTATCAAGTTGCTGGAGCTGAGTAAGTCGGGAGATCGCATGCGGGTTGAGAGTTATGCGGTGGAGCCCCTGCCGGCCAACTCGGTGATCGAGAAAAATATCTCCGATGTTGAGGCGGTGGGTGAGGCGATCAAACGGGCGGTCAAGCGTTCCGGGACCCGCAACAAGCAGGCCGCCGCCGCCGTGGCCGGTTCGGCCGTGATTACCAAGATTATCTCCATGCCATCCTCGCTTAACGAGGATGACATGGAGCAGCAGATTCAACTCGAAGCCGATCAGTACATCCCCTATCCCCTGGAAGAGGTCAATCTTGACTTCGAGATACTGGGTGCTTCGGAAAACGACCCGGAGAGAGTTGACGTGTTGCTGGCAGCCTCGCGCAGTGAGAACGTTGACGTGCGGGTGGCGGCAATGGAACTGGCTGGTCTCAAGGCGAAAATCATCGACGTGGAAGCCTATGCGATGGAGAACGCCTTTCAGTTGCTCGCCCCGCAGTTACCGGAACAGGGCATGGATCAGACTGTGGCGGTCATCGATGTGGGCGCGACCATGACCACCCTGAACGTCATGCATGATCTGAAAAACATTTATACCCGCGAACAGGTTTTCGGTGGCAAGCAGCTAACCGAGGAAATCCAGCGACGCTATGGTCTGTCCTACGAGGAAGCGGGGATGGCCAAGCGCCAGGGTGGGCTGCCTGATAACTATGTCCCGGAAGTCCTGGAGCCTTTCAAGGATGCCATGGTGCAACAGGTCAGCCGTTCGTTGCAGTTTTTCTTCTCTTCCAGCTCTTATACCAGTGTCGATCACATCGTTCTGGCAGGCGGCAGTGCCATGATCGCCGGTATTGACGAGTTGATTGCCAACAAGCTGGGTGTGCATACCTCGGTAGCCAATCCTTTTACCAACATGACACTGGCCTCCAAGGTTAAGGCGCAGAGTTTGAGTAATGATGCACCGGCATTGATGATCGCCTGCGGGTTGGCCATGAGGAGTTTTGACTGATGGCGCACATTAACCTCTTACCCTGGCGTGAAGAACAGCGGCGCGAACAGCAGCGGCAGTTTCTGACCCTCATTGGTTTGTCAGTCATTCTAATGGGTATGATTATCCTTGCCGTTCATCTGCGAATCGCCGGCATGATCGATAACCAGGAATCGCGTAATCGGTTTCTGGAGTCTGAAATCCAAAAGGTGGAAAAACAGATCAAGGAAATCGAGAAGATCGAGGAAGAAAAACGCCACCTGCTTGCCCGTATGGAAGTGATTCAGGAGCTGCAGCGTAATCGTCCAGAGATCGTGCACATGTTCGATGAGATCGCGCGCATTACCCCTGAAGGGATTTATCTCGATAGTATGAAGCAGTCAGGTGACAAACTGGTGTTGAACGGTGTGGCCCAATCCAATGCCAGGGTCTCGGCGTTTATGCGCAACATCGAAGGATCGGACTGGTTGGCCAATCCCAGGCTGGAAGTCATTCAAAAGAAAGGTAAAGAAGAAGATGATTCATCCCGGTCATTTATTCTGCATTTGTCCCAGGTAAGTAAGAATATTGAGACCGAAACCGACAGTAAAAGTAAAAATGGGAAGCGGAAGAGATGAAAGGCCTGGAAGAGTTAAATGAACTCGATTTCAGCGCGGTCGGCTCCTGGCCTGCAGCTGTAAAAGCCGGGGTAATCGCAATATTGTGTGTTGTGGTGCTGGTAGCCGGATACTTCCTGCATATCAAGAATATGATGGAAAGCCTGGATCGCACCCGTGCTAAAGAATTGACACTGAAGTCAGAGTTTGAAAAGAAACAGGCCAAGGCCGCAAACCTGGACGCATACAAACAGCAAATGAAAGACATGGAAGCGTCTTTCGGAACGATGTTACGGCAATTGCCCAGCAAGACCGAGGTGGATGATCTGCTGGTCGATATTTCCCAGACCGGCCTGAGTAGCGGTATCGAATTCGAACTTTTCAAGCCGCAATCAGAGAAGCAGATAGAATTCTATGCGGAATTACCGATACAGATAAGCATGCTGGGTAGCTATCATCAGTTTGGTCAATTTGTCAGTGGAGTTGCTGCACTGCCGCGTATTGTAACTCTGCATAACATCAGCCTGACCAGTAGCAAGGATGGAAGATTGAAAATGGATCTGACTGCCAAAACCTATCGGTATCTGGATGAAGACGAACTGGCGGCTGTGAAAAAGAAAAATAATAATAAGAAACGGCGTAAAAGACGTTAGTTTATTGCGCCGGAGCGAAAACGAATGTTGAAAATGAATCTGACAAAACTTGGCCTGGTGGGAATAGCAGCATTGCTGCTTGTCTCCTGTGGCAGCCAGGAACACGCTGATCTGCGGCAATATATCGAAAAGGTCAAGGCTAAAAAACAGGGCAGTATTCCGCCCTTGCCCGAGATCAAACCCTACGAGACCTTTACTTATGTGCCGGATGATTTGAGGGATCCTTTTGAACAGATGATACCGCAGGATATATCCAGGGAGCCCTCTATCGGCCCCGGCTTGCGGCCGGATACAAATCGCAAGCGTGAAGCGCTGGAACAATTCTCTCTGGACTCATTGAAGTTCGTGGGACATCTGGAGAAAGATGGTGTGCTTTGGGGTTTGATATCTGCACCGGATAATTCGGTATACAAAGTTCGAGAAG
>JASFNY010000200.1:0-4583 GCA_050116795.1 Thiohalophilus sp. | reverse complement strand
CATAGGGACAGCTTGCGCAGACAAGGAGGCGACAAATGCTGATATTAACGCGCCGTGTAGGTGAAACACTGATAATTGGAGACGATGTATCGGTCACCGTACTGGGAGTCAAAGGCAATCAGGTACGCATTGGCGTGAATGCGCCAAAGGAAGTCGCTGTTCATCGCGAGGAGATCTATCAACGCATTGAACAGGAAACAAAGGATGCAAGCAAAGACGCCGCAGAGAAATAATTCATCCTGAATAAATTCCAGAGAAAGATTTGGAGAAACTGTCTTCTGACTTCCCTGTTGAATCTCAAACATATCCAAGTATCGCCACGTAGTGGCTGATGCTTCCGGCCAGAACACACAAATGCCACAGGCCGTGCATCCATGGGTAACGGGAATCCAGGGCAAAAAAGACAATCCCGCCGGTATAGAAAAGCCCGCCCGCCAGTAACCACATAAAGCCGCTGAACGGTAAACTCGCCAGCAGCGGTTTGAGCGCCAGCACGATCAACCAGCCCATCACGAAATAGATGACAAACGGCGCGATGCGTTTGCTGTTGGGAAACACTCCATCCAGCACGATGCCCAGCACTGCCAGTCCCCAGACAGCACCGAACAGCGACCATCCGACCCAGCCTTCAAGCGTCACTAGCGTGAACGGGGTATAGCTCCCTGCAATCAGCAGGTAGATGGCCTGGTGATCGAGGATACGAAATACTTGTTTCGGCTTACCCTCCAGGCCGTGATAAAGCGTCGAGATCAGGTAGAGCAGAAACAGCGTGGCGCCATACACGCTGAATGAGACGATATGAACCCCGTCGCCACTATTAGCCGCGACAACCAGCAGCACCACCACGCCCGCCAGGGCGAGCGTGGCACCGACGAGGTGCGAGATGGTATTAAAGCGTTCCCCCCTTTTCATGGGAAAATGAAATGACCCCTTTGATGAAAATTTAAGTATTGCTTATACGTTAACAACGTATTACTTGTCACCTGCCCTTTTATTCCAGCTTTATGTTTCCCTGGATTTGGCAACTCGCACCAGCTTGAACTTGCCATTGTTCAGCTTCCGTTGCTCATAGGCAGAGGCCCGACAATCCCGATCGATGTTGGGATTGGTGTAATCCACAAGATAGACCTTGCCCGCTTCTGGCTTAAAGCTCAGGTCTGCCGTACAGGACGCCTCGTTATAGACCTGTTGGGTTTGCACCATGGGTACGTTGTTCACGTAGGTAGTGTAGGTCTGGGTGGTGTACCAGTAAAAATAGACCGCCACCTGCATGTCGGTTTTCTTGCCAGGATGAACCCTGATCGCTTCGGTTGCAATCTTGGGTGCTGAAGACTTGTTCTTAACCGGACCATAACTCTGGTTGAATGCAGAGGAATATTTATCATCGTCTGACTTGGCGCCATGACGTATTTGCATGCGTGCTCCGAGTGTCGTGCCCGGCTTGACGGCCGAGTACTTGTATTTGAGTTTGACCAGGGCATAAGGCTCCTTGTCCTTGGGTTGTTCATAGGGCTTCATTGTCATGCAACCCGACAACATCCCCAGTGAAACGGCTCCTGCGATCAATAATGTTATTTTTTTCATGTTCTGCCCCCGTATAGCAAGTTTGATTGTTGTGAGTTATTTCAGGTAGCGCGAATGCTTCTGTTCGCACTGCTGAACACAGGCATCCAGCCTGGTATTGCACTGCTGGACTTCACCGGCCGTGCTGGCGTTGACCATGCAGGCATCCTGCTTCGTGGTGCAGGCGTTGGCGCAATCACTGAATTCGGGATTCGGCTTGGGTGGAAAACACCCGGCAAGCAGCAGGCTGCCGGCGAGAACCGCCGTGATAGATAATTTTTTCATTAAAAACTTCCTGAGCATAATTTCCCCACTAAAAATGGCCAATTAGCCGGATATGTCGGCACAGATAGCAGGGAATTAAAAGGGGATTTTGAGAGGTACGTCTCAATTTTAGAGAGAGGCTTATCCAGGCAGTTATTTGGTGTGACTGGAAAAGGTGCTGACTATTACTCGATGCAAATTATTCTCATGAGTCATCGATCCTATTATTCACGGCCCAGGAAAGCGCGTGACAGGGCATGGTAGATCGGCTGGGGGCATACCAAATGAGACACACCATAGGCGATATAGGAAGTAATAATCAGGGCAAAGGGCATTTCCTGGTTATTGGTCATTTCAATGACGATAACAAAGACAGTCAGGGGTGACTGCACCACGCCTGCGAAGTATCCGATCATGCCCAGCATGATCATGACCGGCATAGGTGCTACCGGGAACCAGTGGCCCAGGTTGGCCCCTACCCCGGCACCGGTGGCCAGTGAGGGGGCAAAGATACCACCCGGAATACCACTGAGATAGGATGACAATGTCGAGCCCATTTTCATCAACGGGAACAGCGGGTCCCAATCGGCCTGGCCAGTGATGATGCTCTTGGCCGCCGCATAGCCTGTGCCTGATGAGCTGTAATCAGACATAAAACCAAACCCCGCGATCAACAGACCACAGACAAAAGCAACGCGGTACGGATGTGCTTTTAGAAATGGCGCAAGCATCCGTGCACCACGGATCAACGCCGTGGCAAACAGGCCACCCAGCAGGCCGCCAATCACGCCACCAATGGGGACGGCCAACCAACTCTGTGGATCTTTAATCGCCGCATCGGCAGTACCAAAGTAGTGATAGGGTCCCAACAGGCCCAGTGCGGTAACACCGGCAATGACCACGGCGATGGTCACCACACCACTGGTGCGCTGTTCGAATTGCTTGATCATCTCCTCGATAGCAAAAACGATTCCGGCCAACGGAGTATTAAACGCTGCGGCAATACCGGCGGCGCCACCGGCCAGGATCAGGGAACGCTCCATGTAATGAGCGGGAAAACGCGTGTAACGTCCCAGCGAATACATTATCGAGGAGCCAATGTGCACCGAAGGACCTTCACGACCTATCGATGCGCCTACCGTGAGACCCGTCAGTGTCAGCAGGATCTTGCCGACGGCAATGCGCAACGATAGCACTACACTCTTGCGACGTGACTCCAGTGCGGCAATGGCCTGCGGGATACCGCTACCCTCGGAGCCGGGAAAGAGGTTTTGTGTCGCCCATACCAGGAACACCATCACCACCGGTGTTACAACCAGGGGCACCCACTTGCCAAAGCCGACGATGTGATGAAACACCTCATCCGCGCGGTCCGCCAGCACGGCAAACAGCGCACAGACCAGGCCCACCAACAGTGCCCCCAGCCAGAAAATCAGGCGTACCCGCCATGCCGAGAGCGAAAAGAACTTACGCTGATGGCGTCGAATATGATGTTGCAGGGCCTTACGCTTATCTAATACTGCGGACATTCAGTTTCCTTTTACTGGAAGGGTTCGTCATACACGCATCGAGCCGGGCCCGATATAAAAAACGGGTTGATCAGCTCCGTACGAGAGGTTTGGCCGCTGACATAGCGGCCAGTGAATTTTCTGCTACCGACCGCCCCGGCCTGACACGGCGGTCAATGGCAGTGGGATTTCTTCATCGGAAGACTGATCATCGTGTTCGATGAGTTTTTGATCGCCAGCGAATTTTACGCTCTGGCATTCATTGAAAATGCGCGCCGTACAATTCGCACAGACTGACTTGTCGAGCTTCTGGAAAATACCGCGCAGCGCCGATGACTTGCTCTGGAAAACGTTATTGGCATCGATCTTGTCGAGCACGTGGGTTTCTTCCAGTGAATCCCACAAACCTTGCTTGACATTGATCAGGTAAAAACCACCACCATTGGCACGACGATGCTCGGCCTCATTCCCCAGCACATCGGCCGCGGCAATATCCACGAAGCTGATACCCTGCGCGACGATGGCCAGGTGTTTCTGTTCCGGGTGCGTCTGTTCCAGCCGGGAGAATTTTTCACGCAGGTAGGCCACCGAACCAAAGAACAGGTTGCCGTCGATACGCATGATATGTAACTGCGGGCAGGTTGGACTGTTGTCACCCTCTTGCAGCGTGTAGAACTTGCGGTTCGGACGATTCGGATCCGGCAGCCGACTGACGATACGCGGCTTGGAGGCACGCATCAGGTACAGGAACAGTGACAACAGGATACCGGCCAGGATGGCAAACTCCAGGTCCAGGAACAGGGCGGACAGGAATGTGGTGGTGAAAATTGCACGCTCTGAATGGGTGGAGCTGAATATGTGCTTGATGGCGGCAAAGTCGATCAGGCCCCAGGCAACGATAAACAATATACCGGCCATCGCTGCAGTCGGCAGGTAGGCGACCAGCGGCGCAATCGCAAGCACGATAAAGATTTCCAGGAAACCAGCCGTCATCGCGGACATTGGCGTCTTGGCACCGGCCTGGTAATTAAGACTGGTGCGGTTGAAGGACCCCGTCGCCACGTAACCGGAGAAGAAGCTACCCGCGATGTTGGAAAGCCCCTGACCGATAAATTCCTGGTTACCATCAACCAACTGGCCACTGCGAATACCTACTGCACGGCCGATAGAAATCGCTTCGGTCAATGCGAACAGGGTCATGGCAAAAGCAGCCGGCGCCAGCTTCTGAATGGTCTCGAATGAAAAGTC
>JASFNY010000199.1:0-4586 GCA_050116795.1 Thiohalophilus sp. | reverse complement strand
TCCCGGCGCAGATCCTCGTCGGCTGCCTGGGCCGTGCCGGCAGTCAGTAGCCCGGCAGCAAGCAGGGAGAGGGGGGTTGTGTGCTTCATACGTACATCCTTATTAGTTATCTGGTCAATTGATCTGGTTTAAATCAGCATTGGGGATGCACTTTACTGAAAAACAAATCTAAATGCAAACCATTATCATTAACATATATAAAATGTCTTATTCATACAGTATTCTTGTATCCTAAATGATAGTGATCACTAACTAACAGATCGCGAAGGTATGATCAGAAGTGGTAGCCCAGGCGAAGGCTGAAGATTGCCAGCGGATTTTTGAGCGTGCTGTTGCCGCGCTCAAAGGCAGGATTTCGAATCAACTGAATCGAAGGGCTCAGACTGAGCCGTTCGGCAGGGGTAAACCGGGCATAGATTTCCAGGTTAGTTCGATCCTCCTGTTGTTCTTCAGCGAGCCTGGAGGAAAGCCATGTATGCCCGACAGCCAGTCCCGTGGTCACGTCCCCGATGGGGTGTTCAACTGCCAGAGAAGAATAGTAGGCATATGGAGAAACACGCGGATTGGCCGCCCCCAGGCGGAGGTTCCAGCTGGTCTTGCCAGTGTAATAGTCGAGTGTCGTATACAGGCCGTAGTTGTGAGTCTCAATGGCCGGATTGTCCAGTTGCGGGTAATCGGCACTCGAATGCCAGATTCCGGCACGCAGATGAATCTTTTGAAACAGGGCATAGGTTTCAACCAGGCTGAAAAGTCCCTTGCCGTTCTCAGTGACATCGAACAATTCGGAATAGCTTCGGTTGGGATTGTCTGCCAGACCGTGCGAACTGGCCAGCAACAATGTGTAGCCTGGTTGCCCGGGCTGGTAGTCCTGGTGCCAGACGAAGCCCAGTGAATAGTCCGGAAATCGGATAGTCGGGTTGTTGATAAACCCCTGATTAAGAAACTGGGTGGTTTCATCATTGGCGACGTTACTGATATCCGCAAAGGCAGAAGGATCCAGCAACCCGGCGCTGAAGCAAGACTCGGTGCGTACACAGGTAAAATGCAGTTCCGACACCTGGAATCGTCCCTTGTCCCAGGCGTCAAGCGCAGTGCCGGCATCGCCATTCACTTCCCAGATATTGTCAGCGATACCATCAACTTGGGGGGTAGTAACGGCTTCAACATACAGGGTTAACTGTCCTTTCCCCAGATTACGGTGGGCCAGCAAGTCCAGCGAGGCAAGTGCTTCATTTTCAAGGCGACCGTCATTGCTGGCCTGATAGGTGCCAGTCACTGCGCCTTCAACCGAAACATCGGATTTGACCAATGCGCCATAGCGCGTACGCACATCGGCGTTTGAATTCAACGGAAAGGCAATAATCAGCAGAGCGAGATAGGGGATATGTCTCATTAAAAATTCCTCGTTCGCATTTTATTGCTTGTTGTTCCTCGATTAATGGATTGGTTTGGATTAAGTGAGGCGGGGCACTATATCTTGAGCTGAACCTAAATGCAAACGCTTCTCATTTGCGAATAGGGAAATTATTATACTTATGCGAAATATCAGTGAAGTGGAATTAATAAAGGCTGACTAAAAGGGCTTGACCACTGCCAGGAGGACGATAGCGATCAGGATGAGCACGGGAAATTCGTTATACCAGCGGTAGAAAACATGGGAGCGAGTGTTGCGATCGTGTTTGAAATCGAGCAGCAGCTTGCCGCAATGCAGATGATAGAGGATAAGCACACCGACCAGGATCAGCTTGGTCAGTAGCCAGCCGCTATCTTTATAGGCTGCCCAGGCATAGTCCCCCAGTAACCACAAACCCAGACCAATAGTCACGATCGCACCCGGGGTCATAATGCCAAAGTAAAGTTTGCGTTCCATGATCTTGAAGCGTTGGCGGCTGGTTTCGTCCTCGGCCATGGCGTGATAGACGAACAGACGAGGCAGGTAGAACAGTCCGGCGAACCAGGTAACCATGAATATCACATGCCAGGCTTTGACCCAGAGCATTGGTTCAGTCCTTGGTTGATGTGTTGAGCATGGCGAGAATTCGGTTGTGTATCCGTTGCATGTTCAGTTCCCCGATCTTCTGATCGACGATACGTCCCTGCGCGTTGATTAGAAAGTGGGTCGGGGTCAACTTAACGTCGCCGAAAGCCCGGGCAATATTACCCTGAACATCGAGCACGATCGGATAGGGGATTTTGCGTTCTTCGCGCATTTTCATCACGTGGTTGGGCGGATCATAGGCCATGGCGACACCAATGATCTCAAGCCCTTTCGGTTCAAGCTCCTGGTACATCTCGATAAGGTGCGGCATCTCCTTGATGCAACCGGGACAGGAGGTGGCCCAGAAGGTGACCAGCACCGGTCGCCCCTGACGCTGAAACTGTTCAAGAGTCATGGGTTGCCCTTCAACATCCTTGAAGCTCAATTGTGGGGCCTGTTGCAGTCCCGAGGGACTGAACCAGAGCCACGCCAGGGCGCCGAGCAACAGCACAACGAATACAGCGATCAGGGCGTCACGGGTTTTCATCATTCACTTTGACCTTGTTCGGTGGAGTCTTTTGTTTATTCAGATAGGCCTCTGCCAGGGCTTCGTAGATCGGTACCGGGCAGACCAGGCTGGAAGCACCGCGGGCAATCAACGCCGTGGCCATCAATGGTAGCAACATGCCCGAATTGTCGGTCATTTCCATCACGATCACAAAAGCGGTAATCGGAGTCTGCACCACGCCACTGAAGTAGCCCACCATGCCCAGCATGATCAGCGCGCCGGCCGGCAGGTAGGGCATCAATACCGCCAGGTCGGCGCCCAGCCCGGCCCCGACCGACAGTGACGGGGCGAAAATCCCACCGGGAATGCCGCTCAGGTATGAAGACAGGGTAGCCAGCAGCTTCCATAACGGGAACAACAGCGAGGCCTCGCCACCGTCTACCAGCTGGCGAGCTTCGGAGTAACCGGTACCAAAGGTCTGTCCATTGGAGACCAGCCCCAGCAGGCTGATGATGACACCGCAGACCAGCGCCACGCGCACCGGATAGCGCCACGCCAGCGGCGCAACATAGCGCGTGCCCTGAATCAGTCCGGCGGCAAACAGCCCGCCAAGCAATCCCCCGGCAATACCGCAGATCAGTACCGCAAGCCAGGCGCTGGACAGTGGCAGGGTGGCATCGGTACTGCCGAAATAGGTATAGGGGCCAAGAATCACCAGGCCGGTGATCCCGGCCAGAAGTACCGCGATGATCAGCGTGCCGCTGGTGCGTTGCTCGAAAGAGCGGCTCATCTCCTCGATCGCGAACAGGATGCCTGCCAGCGGGGTATTGAAGGCGGCGGAGATCCCGGCGGCGCCGCCGGCCAGAATCAGGGCCCGCTGCATATCCTGGCCGCGTAGTGGCAGTGGTGCGAGGTGTCGCAGGGAATACATGATCGAGGCCCCGATATGAACCGTCGGGCCTTCGCGACCGATCGAGGCGCCACAGAAAAGTCCCAGGGTAGTCAGCACGATCTTGCCCAGCGCGACCTTCAGAGACAGGACCTTGCTACGCAGTGCATGCTTTCGCAGGGAGAGTGCGGCGATCGCCTGGGGAATGCCACTACCTTCGGTACCGGGGAAAAACCGCCGTGTCAGCCAGGCGATCAGCGCGAGCCCGATGGGCGGTAGCGCGTAGGCCACCTCTGGGTTCTGCGTATACAGATCATGAAAGGTGTCATCCGCCACATTGGCGATCAGCGCAAATAACGCCGCCACAGCGCCCACGCTGAGAGCGCTGCCCCAGAACAGCAGCCGCATTTTCCATTTTTTGAGAGTAAAAAACCGGCGCCGGGTACGTTTGAGATGATGACGGTACATGCCGGGCCATTCTAACATGCCCGCGCTGCGGGCGTTTGCGATGAACATGGCGGGATTCGGCAGGCCAAAAATCGAGCAAAAACCCTTGACCTTGTGAAATGTGTGGAATAAGGTGGGAACCCCTAAGGGGAGTAACCGCCAAGCCTTATAACAATAACAAATATCACCTGATTCAAGCGGCCTGACGGCCGCTTTTTATTTTCGAGCTTCAGATTCGAATATAGGTCCAGCCCTTTTTCTGGCGAGCCAGAGCCTCATTGATAGCAGACGGTACGATACGGGTTTGAGGCAACAGCTGAATATTGATCCCCTGTTCTCTCAGGCGCTTCAGGCTCTGATTGCATGCCGAGACGACCAGGTTGTCGTATTTTTGCTGCAGGGTCTTCAAGCGACGGGCATAGGTTCGGTTGCTGTCATGAACGAGTTCCATTCCTTCACCGTTGGTAAGAATTTCCACTTCAACCGACTGGTGCTTCTTGAGGCTGGTTTTGAGCAGGTTCTCCGCCTCGTTCAGCAAGATATTGAACCTGTAAGGATCATTGCTGCTGACGTGGAGTAATACTTTCCAGGTCTGCTGCTCATCGGAATTCGGGGTGACATGGACTGTGTGAGCCAGTTCCAGCAGGCTGGACGGATTGTTGTTGACATTGGAAACCAGCCAGCCCATTACCACTCCGAAGCCGACCAGCAAAGTGGCGGCTACACCCATTAACCAGCGGTGCCGGGATTCCCTTTGCACAGGA
>JASFNY010000198.1:0-4612 GCA_050116795.1 Thiohalophilus sp. | reverse complement strand
AACCAGACAATCCCATCAACATCATGTGCCACCAGTGCCTGCTCGGCCTGCTGGAAATTCCGGTATATCACCGGGACAAAATATTCCGAGCCATCAAAGGCACCGGTCAGGCTGGCCGTGTTGCTGTCGGGTTGTTCCACTACCAGGGCAAGACGGACATGCTTGGCATCCAGCGACACGCCAAAGCCAAACAGCAGCAACAGAATAACCGGCATAACAAAGGCAATAGCAATACTGGAAGGATCACGCAGTACCTGGAGACTTTCCTTGCGGATCATGCCGCGTAAACGCATCCGGGTTGCCGCTTTCATGCCGCCTCTTCCCGCTTCTGTTTGCGTTGCTCAATCAAACCGATGAAGGCATCTTCCATAGTTGGTGATGGGCTGGTAGCACTGCGAAACTGGTCTTTGAGTTCCTTCGGAGAGCCTTCTGCCAGGACTTCGCCTTCAGCCATGATCACCAGGCGATCACAATAATTCGCTTCATCCATGAAATGGGTTGTTACCAGCACGGTAACGCCGGCATCGGCCAGTGCATTGATGCGTTGCCAGAATTCCCGCCGCGCCAGGGGATCGACACCGGAGGTTGGCTCATCAAGGAAAAGGATTTCCGGCTCATGCAACAATGCTGCCGCCATCGCCAGGCGCTGTTTGTATCCCAAGGGCAAATCCCCGCTTGAACTTTCGCGATAATGGGTCAGTTCAAACGCTTCCAGGGCCCAGTCGATACGCTGACCACGTTTTACACGATCCAGACCATAAGCACTGGCAAAAAAATTCAGGTTTTCGATAACCGAGAGATTCACATAGAGTGAAAAAAGTTGCGCCATGTAACCGAGGTGGCTGCGTGCATGCGCCGCTGCACGCCGCAGATCATGGCCGGCAACAGTCAGTTCACCCGCTGTTGCCGGCAACAGACCGCACAACATTCGAAAAGTAGTAGACTTGCCAGCACCGTTTGCGCCAAGCAGGCCAAATATCTCGCCGCGCCTGACACTGAAACTGACATTATTAACGGCATAAAAGTCACCAAAACGACGTTGCACGTTTTTGACTTCGATGACTTTTTCCGTAGTGGATGTTTCTGAATGCCGGGAAACCACCGGTACTTTGACCGGCTGCCCGGTTTTCAACATAGCGATAAAGGCATCTTCGAATACCGGCTCAACCGGTTCGATCTGAATATCGCTTTGTTCTGCAAGCATCTTATTCAGATCCGGAGTTTCGACCTGACGCGTGACGATGCGGACTTTTTCATCTTCAACAAGAGCGTCGATAATCTCGGGCAAACTGGCGAGACGATTTTGCAGGGCACGCTTCGACAGTTGCCCGCTACTGACATGGAAAGTACGTCCACGCATCGGCTCACTGAAATAACGCGGAGGATTCTGACCCAGCACCTTCCCTTCGTGCATCATGATGACATCATCACACTGTTCCGCCTCGTTCAGATAGGCCGTACTCAATAACACACTGAGTCCTTCCTCTCTGACGAGCCGATAAATGATTTCCCATAACTCACGCCGTGATACCGGATCCACACCCACCGTCGGTTCATCGAGCAGTAGCAGGCGTTGGGTGCGTATCAAACTGCAGGCCAGACCGAGTTTCTGTTTCATGCCGCCGGACAAGCGACCGGCAAGCCGGCGAGTAAAGGGACCCAGGCCGGTCATGTGCATCAATTCGGTGTAACGTTGCTGCCGTTGTGACTTTTCAACACCCTGCAGGTCGGCATACAGGTCGAGGTTTTCCTGCACGCTAAGATCCTCATACAGGCCGAAACGCTGTGGCATATATCCGACAGAGGACTGGGCCTGCAAGGCTGAATTTACGACATCGATACCCAGCGCCTGGATCTCACCGCTGTCCGGTAATAACAAGCCGCTGGCGAGCCGCATCAGGGTGGTTTTTCCGGCACCGTCAGGCCCGATCAGACCGGTAATCTTTCCCGACTGGACATCGATACTGACATTATTTAGCGCCGTGGTGGTATTGTCGCCAACAACGAATGTTCTGCTGACTTTCGAAAACCTGAGCGCCGGATCAGTTGCCATGGCTGTTTTGCACTGACGAACCGCACTGCTTGTCCGGCACGGGTTGTATCGTGATGTGCTGATCGAGAGGGATAGTGACCGTGGCGGGCATTCCCAGCCGCAGTTCATGCTGCGAATTACAGGCAAATACCCTTACCTGGTAAACCAGCCGGGTTCGCAGTTCCGGTGTTTCCACATTTTTAGGCGTGAACTCGGCAGTCGGAGAGATCGAACCCACCCATCCCTGGTAAATCTTGCCTGGGAAACTGTCGGTGGTGATCTGCGCTTTCGCCCCCGGCTTGACCCGGCCCAGGTAAGATTCCGGCAGATAGGTCCGAACCCACACCGGATTGGTCAATGCCAGGGTCAGCACCGGCGTTTGTGGTGTCACAAAATCCCCGGGTTCGGCAATACGCTCGCGGACAATCCCATCTACCGGGGCATAGAGCTCCGCATCCTTGAGCGCCTGGGCGGTTTCTGCCAGCGCCGCCTTTGCCGCATTTACCCGCGCCTCAGCCGCCAGGCTCTGTGCCTGTGCTTCATCCGCCTGCTCCCTGGATGCCAGGTCACGTTTACTTAGCGACTTGATGCGTTGATAACTGAGTTGCGCCGCGTGCGCTTCGGCCTCGGCCGCTGCCACCTCGGCACGGGCACGTTCCCAGGTTGCCTGCAAGCGCGCGGTATGCAACCTTGCGACCAGTTGCCCTTGTTTGACCGGGTCACCTTCATCCACCAGTATCGCACTGACATGCTCGCTGCCATTGAATGCCAGGCGGACTTCACGAATGTCGACATTGCCATACAGAACCAGATCATTTTTCTGTTCAGAGTTCTGTTCAGATAACCACCATGAGTAGCCACCAACAGCACCTGCAAGCAAGACAATAGTCACGATTATGACAAGCGGTTTTTTATTCACTAAACAGGCCTCATGTCCTTACTTCTTGTTGACTATATCAGGGTCTAACCGTCTTATTCATAACGTAGCGCCTCGATCGGATCCAGTCGAGCTGCCTTGCGTGCCGGGAAGTAGCCGAAAATGACACCCACTGCTGCGGAAAACAGGAAAGCCAGCAACATGATCCCGGCGTTCAGTACTACGGGCATTCCCATCAATCCGGCCAGGGCATAAGATCCCGCAACGGCCAGACTGATTCCGATGATCCCGCCCAGAGAGGACAGGACAACTGCCTCAACCAGAAACTGCAGTAATACTTCACGTTCCAGTGCCCCGATAGCCAGGCGAATACCGATCTCGCGAGTACGTTCGGTCACCGATACCAGCATAATGTTCATAATTCCTATGCCGCCCACCAAAAGACTGACGGCTGCGACCGCACCCAGCAGGGTCGTCAGCACCTGGGTGGTCCCGGTAAGCGCTTCGGCGATCTCTTTCATATCTCGCACATTGAAATCATCATCCTCATTGGCGGAAATACGCCGACGTTCGCGCATTAACAACTCGATATCACGCTGAACCTTACTGGTAGATACACCGTCCCGGGCCGAGACATAAATCAGCTGCACATCCTGGTTACCCGCGATACGACGCCAGAATGTCCGCAATGGAATCAAGATGAGATCATCCTGATCGCGCCCGCCCATTGATTGTCCTTTTGCTTCGAGCAAACCGATCACCTGACAGGATATTTTATTGAGGCGCAATTTATCACCCAACGGACTCTGATTACCGAATAACTCCCTGCGCACCGTATCGCCGATGATGCATACTGCAGCTCCGGCTCGCAATTCACTGCCGCTGAATTCACGTCCCTCAGCCAGAGTCCAGTTGGCCACAGAGAAATAATCATTGTTACTGCCGGTTACGGTGGTCGACCAGTTACGGTTACCATAGATAGCAACCATGGATTGGGAAGCGATCGGCGCCACTGCGGCTATACCACCGACCTCTCTGCCAAGCGCTTCGACATCATCCATATCAAAAGATTCGGCCTCGGAACGTTGCCCGAAACCAAGCCGCTGTCCGGTACGAACCATCAACAGATTACTTCCGAGACTGGCAATCTGTTGTGATACCTGGGCAGTTGCACCGCTACCCAGATTGACCATAACTATCACCGAAGCCACACCAATAACAATGCCCAGCATGGTCAATGCCGAACGCATCATGTTGCGACGAATTTCACGCAGTGCCAGTAACAGGGCGTTGGCCAGCATCAGCCGCTTCCCTCCGCCAGCGACTGGCTATCCACGATCAAACCATCCAGAAAATGGACCTCGCGATTGGCATAAGCGGCCATTTCGGCTTCATGAGTGACCATGATGATCGTAATATTCTGCTCGCGGTTGAAACGGGTCAGCAGTTCCATAATCTCAAGGCTGCGTGCGGTATCCAGGTTCCCGGTTGGCTCGTCCGCCAGTAACACCGCCGGCCGGGTGACAATTGCCCTGGCAATGGCAACGCGTTGTTGCTGTCCGCCCGATAGTTCGGCTGGCGAATGATCCTCCCAACCTGCCAGGCCCACCTCTTCCAGGGCATCGCGCGCACGTTGATGACGTTCTGAAGCTGACACACCACGATAGATTAGCGGTAACTCCACGTTTTCCAGGGCCGAAGTC
>JASFNY010000197.1:0-4618 GCA_050116795.1 Thiohalophilus sp. | reverse complement strand
GCATTTGCCGACCAGGCCGTAGACAACGGCCAGCATCTGTTTATCGGTGCCTATCATCACACCCTGTCACAGTTATACCGTTTCGGATTAAACCCTGAAGAGCTCTTTGAAAGACATCCCCTGCAGCTTCAGGTGCAACACCGCAATGGTCGCTGTCTGGAGATGCAGGCCCCGGCCCTGCCGGCACCCCTGCATTTACTCTGGGCGCTGCTTGGTGCCCGGGGCCTGTCATTCAACAGTCGCTGGCGGGCAGTGAAATTCGGCTGGCGACTGGCACGCGGTAAATTACTGGGACAGAACGATCAGTCCGTCCTATCCCTGTTACAACGCTGGCATCAGACACCGGAGTTGATCGAACAACTCTGGACGCCTCTCTGCCTGGCCATTATGAATACCCCGATCGAAGAAAGCTCCGCCGAACTGTTTGTCAATGTTCTGCAGGATGCGTTTTTAAAACAGCGTCAGGATTCGGATCTGCTTTATGCCCGACGGGATCTGGGTAATCTCTTCAATGAACCCGCCATGCAATATATCGAACGCCAGGGCGGCGAGGTGCGTCTTGGTCGACGCGTTCTGCAGTTGCAAATCAACCATCAGGGTATTCAGGGGGTGGTCACCGGCAACGGTGAAATAGAGACTCAACACGTGATCCTGGCCGTGCCACCGCGCACCACCGCTGCACTGTGCGAGTCCTACCCGGAACTGGCCTCGCTGGAAGAACAATGCAAAGCATTCACATATGAACCTATCTGCACCGTCTATCTGCAATATCCGGCATCGGTCGCCCTGTCACGACCGATGATCGGTCTGCTCGATGGTATTGGGCAGTGGGTGTTCGATCGTCGACTCTACGGCCAACCGGGTTTGATGGCCGTGGTCATCAGTAGCAACGGTACACATATGCGCCTGACCAATGCCGAGTTGATAGATAGGATCGCGGCTGAACTGGCGGAACACTTTCCTGACTGGCCCTCGCATGAACAGGCCAGCGTTATCCGTGAAAAACGCGCGACCTTTGCCAGCCAGGTGGGGATTAACCTGCGACGTCCGACCAACCAAACGGCCATTAACGGATTATGGCTGGCTGGTGACTATACGCGCAGCAACTATCCAGCCACGCTCGAAGGCGCGGTACAAAGTGGGTTACAATGCGCGGCCCTGGCCCATCATGCCATTCAGACTTCAAAACAAGACAGCACTCCATGACAAAACTCTTCGACTACTCGGCCGCGCCCGAACTGCTCAAGGGCCGGATTATTCTGGTCACCGGTGCGGGCGACGGCATCGGTGCCGCCCTTTCCCGGGAAATTGCCGCCCACGGGGCGACGGTGATTCTGCTTGGCAAGACCATCAAGAAACTGGAGAACGTTTACGATGCGATCGTCGAGGCCGGTCATCCAACACCGGCGATAGTACCGCTGGATCTGGAAGGAGCCACGGACGAACACTATAAGCAACTTTGCGAAACTCTGTTGCAGGAGTTCGGCCGGTTGGACGGGCTGGTACATAATGCCGCCTATCTGGGAGCCCTGATGCCGGTTGAGCATTATGATCTGAAACTCTGGGCCCGAGTGCTGCAGGTCAACCTGACCGCACCGTTTTTATTGACCCGGGCATTATTGCCACTGTTGAAAAAATCTTCCGACGCTTCACTGATCTTCACATCGGCCAGTGAAGTACGAGAAGGACGCGCCTACTGGGGCGCCTACAGTGTCAGTAAAGCCGGAAGCGATAACCTGATGCGAATTCTGGCCAGCGAACTGGAAACCAACACCCCGATCCGGGTCAACAGTATCGTGCCGGGCCCGGTTCAGAGCCGGACCCGACGGCTGGCGTTCCCTGCCGAGGATCCTAACCAGCATCCCGAGATTCAAAGCCTGTTGCCCGCTTATCTTTATCTGCTGGGTCCGGACAGCAAGAACGTCAACGGCCAGATTCTGGATGCGCAGGAACTGCCTGTCGTCAGCGGCTAGCCTATTCCATCAGATCGATATGCTCGCCCTGGGCCTCGAGTTTTTCGGCCCGTGAAGCGATAAAGCGCTGGAAGTTGGGCTGTTTCTGGTACGCACCCGAGGCGACATAATCCATCACCGACTGCATATGAAAAGCCCGCAGGTATGCCTCGGCACGAAAGACTTCCTTGCCCTTGTCATTGAAAAACACCAGCGTCGGGGCATACTTCACATCCAGATCCGCGGCCAGTTGTTTTGCGGTGGTTTTCTCACCTTCAGGACCGATGACCTTGTCCTTGCCCCACATATCCAGCCGCGCCACATCGAAACGGGCCAACTGTTCAAGAGTCTTCTTGCGCTGATAGATATCCGCATATAGCTCATCGCAGGCGCGACACTGTTTCTGTTCGAACATTACCAGCAGGGGCTTACCCTTGTTGGCAAGTTCTTCCAGGTTGTAGGGTGGGTTGGTGATAAATTTTGCCTGGTGCAGCTTGCCACTGGCTTTTTCACTGGCATGTTGTTTGTAGTATTCCCGAAAACTCAGCTTGTCTTCCTTGTGCTGGCTGACATAATCCAGCGCAGCCATAAACTTGTCCGGTGCGTAATAGCCATTGATACGTAATACCACGTCACCCTTTTCATTCAGCATGAGTAATGTCGGCGTGAACATGACCTTGAGGTTTTCGGCAAACTTCTTTTCGGTCAACGTATTGCCGTTCAGATCCGTCACCTCGCGATCACCCCACATATTGATGGCAATCACGTCAAAATTTTTCCGGGTCTTTTCGACGATTTCTTTCTGACCGAAGTTGTCCTGTAACAACTTGGCGCAATAGGGACATCCATCCTGGTAAAAATAGAGCATCACGCGCTTGTTCTGCTGCGCCGCCTCGTTGATGTCTTCGCGAATATCCAGGAACGACAGTTTGAACCAGTCCGGCTTTTCGTGATAACCCGGATTAGTCATGCCTTCATCGAGTCCTTCCCCTTCTGCCGCCGGTAATAGTGGCGTGAAGAACCATAGAAGCAATGGCAGTGCCAGGCTGAGCCTTTTCGACAGCATGATCTTCCCCCTTTTATTATTTGAATCTCGATGCTGAGTCATTTTTTAGACCGCACTGTTACCCAGCGGTTCACCAAAAGCAAGTCATCTCGTGTCATGATGAGCCTTGCCCAAGCATAATTCCACAATTATTATATAGTTATTGGCCTGCAGCTCGACCGGCTTGCGCTCAGACAGCCACTGAATAAGCGGTTTTTGAACCCGGTCACACCGGCTTCGGGTAAACCGGCATACAGTGGTTATAATTAAATTCAGTAACTTGCGAACACGGATACGGTCATGAACTACCTGCAACAACTGGAGAAGGTCCTCGATACCCGCTACAAGCTGATGAGCATGGAGACCTATGATACCGATCGGGTCGGAGAGGTATTGACCCTGCTGGGGCGCTTCAGTCACAAGCCAATTTATATGCACTTGCAGAATGAAGGCATGCATCGTCTCGGTGCCGAGCACATCACCATTCCCCGCACCAGGAGCTCGATGGAGGTGCTGGAGTACATCGACAAGACGCCCCACTATGGCATCTACATACTGCGCGACTTCAATACGGCGCTGGAAGACAGAAAAATCCTCAACAAACTCAAGCAGATTGCCACCGGCAGCCAGCGCAAGCTGATCATCATGTTGAGTGAATACATCGAACTGCCCAAGGAACTCAAGCCCTATGTCTTGCGTTCCAAGCACCAGATCAAACAGGCCAGTTAACTAACCGGTTTAATCTTTGCGGGATTGCTTCTTTGCCTGTTTCTTGCGGGTGGTTTTCTTGCGCACGGTCTTTTTGCCGCCACGTGCCGGTCTGTGCTTCGGCAGAGCTTCCTGCATGCCCACCATCGCCAGCACGTTATTGATATCCTTTTCCGACAATTCACGCCACTGCCCTTGCGGCAGGTTACGCGGCAGAAACAGGTTACCAAAGCGGGTACGGATCAGACGGTTGACGGTAACACCGACCTTGTCGAACAGTCGCCGAACTTCCCGGTTACGTCCCTCGTGCAGCAGCACGTAATACCAGTGATTGACTCCCTGCCCACCGCCATCGACCAGGTCATCAAATGCCGCCGGTCCATCATCCAGCTGCACACCCTGTCGCAACTGTTGCCAGGCGTCGTCGGAAAGCTCACCCAGAACCCGCACGGCATACTCGCGTTCTATTTCATAAGAAGGATGCATTAGCCGGTTGGCCAGTTCGCCATCAGTGGTAAACAGGATCAGCCCGGAAGAATTGATATCCAGCCGACCGACAATGATCCAGCGGCCGTCTTTGACTGGGGGAAGTTTATCGAAAACAGTGGTACGCCCCTCGGGATCATCGCGGGTACAGATTTCACCTTCGGGTTTGTTGTAGGCCAGGACACGGCGGGGAGCGGGTTCCAGTGCGCGACGGACCGGTTTGCCGTTAAGGCGAATCTCATCGCCGGCTTCAACCTTGTCACCGAGTTTAGCAAGCCGACCGTTGATCTCGATTCGGCCTGCTTCAATCCAGCTCTCGATTTCACGGCGTGAACCGTAGCCCGCCTGGGCCAGGACTTTCTGAACGCGTTCACCCATGACCGATCAGTGCTCGGCGCTCAGGGTCCGGGTCGCTTCTTCCTGTACG
>JASFNY010000196.1:0-4631 GCA_050116795.1 Thiohalophilus sp. | reverse complement strand
GGAATGGCAATATGCAGAAAGACGGTCATGATGGCCGACAGCTCAGCGACAAGCGAAACGCGTTGAAATAGGCGACATTGTTGAGACCGATTCTAGGTAAATTTTGCTAAGTGCTTGTGGAATTTTGGGATTGAATGTTATCCACAGTTTCTGTGGATAACTATGTGGATGAAATGGGGTAAACGAACCCAACTGCCCGACAGTATTACACGTTTGTTAAATTGATGATATTTTGTACGCATTGAAAATAATTTATAAAACAGTAAGTTATATTATTTTTTAAGCTTATGTTAATCAATCGGTAACAATCTTTGATGCTAACACCTTGTTATTTCAAGGTCTGTGCATAAAATGGCTGACACAGTATGCCATCTGCATCAATTCGGTGCGGCAAATCGCCACTCGCAGACGATGTTGGTACCTACTCCTGCGCATCCACAATCGGTGTCGGCAGTCCGTCGATACTCTCGCGATTATGCTTGTCACGAAATTCTCGCAGACCTTTCACGCCTTTCTTCTCACTCCAGCGGATCAGGGCTTCACGCTGACCAACCAGGTCCATCAACGGCACACCGTAACCGCATGAAGTCTGGATTCGCTCCACCTGCAAGCGGAATATCTGGCGTACTGCAGGTAACTCGGGATTGAACAGCACCCGTAAGGATTCCCAGTCCGGGTGTTCGCGCAGTATCACCTCACCCTGTCCGTACAGGCGCAGGATCCGGGGCGGTCCGCTGAAGGCACAAAACATCAAGGTCATACGCCCGTTCTCTGTGAGGTGCGCGGCGGTTTCGTTCCCGCTACCGGTCAGATCCAGGATCGCTACCTGCTGAGGATCCAGAATTCGCAGCGTATCCAGCCCGCGCGGCGACAGATTGACGTGGCCGTTCAGGTCCAGTGGCGCAGTTGCGTTGAAAAACAATGGTTGCTTGGCGATCCAGTCGGCCAGCTCGGGAGTAATCGTGTCGTAAAGTTCCATGCCGCTTGCACTTGTGGTCTTAAACTGCAAGTGTAATGCGCCCGAACTTTTAACGCAGCAGGATTAATCACCATGAATCAGGATGAGCTGGCCCGCTCCATTGGCAAGGCGCTGGGTGAGTCCTTTCAGATAGACAGTCTCAGCAATATCGGCGGCGGTTGTATCAGCAGCGCGGCCCGGATCGAGAGTCAGGGACGGGACTATTTTATCAAGTTCAACCGGGCCGATTTACTGGAGATGTTCGAGGCCGAAGCCGAGGGCTTGCAGGCCATGGCCGAGGCGAAAGCAGTGCGGGTCCCGCGACCGCTGACCACCGGCATCAGTGACGGCCAGGCTTACCTGGTCATGGAATATCTGGAGACCGGTGGCAGTGGTGACATGGCCCGCTTCGGCGAGCAGCTGGCGCAAATGCATCGGCATACTCAGGAGCAGTTCGGCTGGCATCGCGACAACACCATCGGCTCGACTCCTCAACCCAACGGCTGGTACAGCGACTGGATTCATTTCTGGCAGGAGCAGCGGCTCGGTTTTCAGCTCGAACTGGCCCTGCGTAATGGTGCTGGCAAGGTGTTGTACGATCGGGGCCAGGATTTAAAGCTGCGGGTTGGCGACTTTTTCCAGGACTACCAGCCGGTGGCGTCAGTGTTGCACGGTGACCTCTGGTCGGGAAACTACGCCTTTACTCATGACGGGGAAGCGGTGATCTTCGATCCGGCTGTCTATTACGGGGACCGCGAGGCCGACCTGGCGATGACTGAACTGTTCGGCGGGTTCTCGCGTTCCTTTTATAGTGGTTACGATGCCGCCTGGCCCATCGACCCCGGCTACAGCGTACGCAAGACCTTTTATAACCTGTATCACATACTCAATCACTACAACCTGTTCGGCGGCGGTTATGCCAGCCAGGCCCGGCGCATGATCGATCAACTGCTTGGCGAGCTGGATTAACGATCGGGGTTGGGAGGAAGATACCCTCAGCGGTATATTTCGTCTTCGCCTTCAGGTCGGTAACGAAAACGGGGATGGCTCCACCAGTACTGTTCGGGTTTCTGCCGAATGACTCGTTCAAGCTCGAGGTTCATGGCCGCCGCGGCCTGTTCTGGATCGGCACCGGCAATGGCCTGCTCCAGCGGTTCGAAGTGCAGTATAAAACCCCGGCCACGTGGCTGGCGTTCTGCCCAGGCACACAATACCGGGCAGGCATGCTGGTGTGCGAGACGCACCGGTAATACCGGGGTGTTCGTCCTGATGCCGAAAAACGGTACTTCCACACCGGCCCCGGCCCCGGGATTTTGATCCGGCAGAATACCGAGCAGATGATTGTGTTTCAGGGCACGCACCGTCGCGCGCACGCCCCGGGTGGTGGTCGTAACCAGCTCGGCCCCGAAGCGGCGGCGGCCATCCAGGATCAGCTGGTCGAAAAACGCCGAACGTTGCGGGCGGTACAGGCTGGTCATCGGGTAATGCCGTGAACAGTAGAGACCGACCATTTCCCAGTTACCCAGGTGGGGCACCAGCAGGAGCCCTCCGCGCCCGCCGGCGAGTGCCTGTTGCAGGTACTTTTCGCCCCGAATCTCTCTCACCAGCCCCAGGACCCGACTCGCCGGCGCCAGCCACAACACGAATGATTCCAGAAGGGTACGGGCGGTTTCGACCAGGCTCTGTCTGGCCAGACGGCGCTGCAGGGCGGGAGCGAGTTCCGGCAGGCACGCGGCAAGGTTCCGCCGGGCGATGTGGGCCGCTCTGGCCTGCACCACCCAGAGGGTCTGACCGAGCAGCCAGCCGGCAATGTGCAGCAGCCGCAGGGGAAGGCGGGCGAGCAGTTTCAGCAGGATCAGGCGCATGGATTAACAGGGTGAATAATAAAAGCCCCGTACGCGATCACGTACAGGGGCAGTTGAGGAGTTGTGTGCCGGAGCGGCTAACTCCGGCTATAAACAAAGATTGTGGGGGGTATGACAACGTTCCGGCGCTAGATATCGCTATCCTCGCAGGCCATTTCGTTGCGTGCCGCATCAACCCGTTTGAGCAGGTTAAGATAGATGGCCGCATCCTGTCGGCTGTCCATCGGCCCTTCCATTCCGGCCGGTGTTTCGATGCACCAGCCTTCACCGCACTGGATCATCATGGGCCCTTCGGTATTCATAATACACCTCCGACAGAACTCACCTTGCCTACTATATAAAGATAATCACCGGCTCATACATCCCGACATGTTGTATAACCCGGGCTCGCTCTCTGGATAATCATAACCGCGCAATCAATAAAATGTGAATAAATTCACAATATATTACATTTCCATGATTTTATGATGGATTCAATGCCCCACATGATTTCCATTATAGACTGTAATAAGGTTCTAGAATCCCACTTTATGAAATATTGGTAAAATACAGGGGTGAAATAATCAAAATATAAATATAGTGGGAGAATTAATACTATTTAGCCTCATCTTTAGAGTATAAGGGGCGCATAGCCGTCAATAGGCTCCTGAATAATTGCTTGTTGTGGGATTCTTCCTTTGCAAGCAGTTGCTTCATATGATCCCGTTCGGTCGGCATGTCAAAGCAGGCGGGACAGGAGTCCGGAATCACCGGCAGAATCTTTTCACTGGCAAAATCGGTAGTCTGGCGCTCGCGGACATAGACCAGTGGCCGGATGATACGCACGTCACTCTCGCGGTTGGTATAGCAGGCTTTCATGGTTCGCAACTGGCCACCATGAAAAGCGGACATCAGGAAGCTCTCTGCCAGATCATCCAGGTGCTGCGCCAGGGCCAGCACGTTGTAGCCCTCGCGCCGGCAGGTGGAATACATGATGCCGCGCTTCATGCGCGAGCAGTAGGCGCAAAACGAATCATTCTTCATCTGGCTTTTGGCGTTCTCGGCAATCGGCTGACTTTCAAAAAAATAGGGAATGCCCAGTTCGGCCAGATAGTCTTTGAGCGTTTCCGGATGAAAGCCGTCGATCTGTGGATCCACGGTCATCGCTGCCAGATTGAACCTGATCGGGGCATGGCGCTGCAAGTGGCGCAGGATATGCAGCAGGGACAGGGAGTCCTTGCCGCCGGAGAGACCCAGCAGTATGCGATCGCCCTCGCGGATCATGTCGAAGTCGGCTATAGCCCTGCCGACCTGGCGCAGAATAGCCTTGGGGACCTTGAGCAAAGGCGTCCCGGCTGGCCGGACGGATGATTCGTCGCTGATGGTGGAAACAGTATTCGACATAACCAGACAAGTGTAACGCGCAGTCAGGGCTATCTCCATATTAACCATGGTGATCTCGCGCTGACGGATAGTGGATATGTTATGTTTTGTGCATGCAGGATAAGGAACCCGAGATCGAATATGGCGATAAATCATTGCGACTCAATCTCGCATTGTTTATTGCCGGTTATTTTCTACTGGCTGTTGTATTACAGCCGCTGATCGACTTCTTACTGGTTCCCGATCCGGCCGCGGCCAATCCCTATCAGGTGATGGAGTTGGCCGATGACAAAAAACAGCTGACCGGATATATCTACAGCCTGTGGCGAATGTTGCCGATTCTGTTTTTCCTCTGGTATGGCTGGCGTATTATTGCATCACTGCGCATGCCCCCGGCAGGTATGCGATCACCGTTTACTGTGCGAGTGCTGAGAGGCAAACAGGCA
>JASFNY010000195.1:0-4635 GCA_050116795.1 Thiohalophilus sp. | reverse complement strand
CCCTGGACTGCAATGGCTTCAAGGTCGTGGTGGATGCCATTGCCCTGAACTATCTGAAGGGATGTGAAATCGACTTTACCGAAGATGGTCCCAGCCCTTCTTTTGTCTTCAACAACGTATTCCAGAGTGTTGGAGGCAGTGGTGCGTGTGGATCCTGCGGGGCGGCGCGGTAAGTTTCTTTTTCCTTTTCAATAAATCCTGAAAATGAAGTTTCCTTCTTTTCTCTCTTATCTTTTCTCTCTTATCTTTTCTCTCTTATCTTTTCTCTCTTATCTTTTCTCTCTTATCTTTTCTTTATTGTTTCGCCTGCGGGCGCGAGAGCCCGTTTTCAAATTATGAGGAACAACTCACCTCGATGTCATTCGCCCATTGCGGCGGCTCACCGGCATAGTGTTCCATATGTGGATGTTCTGCAAACGGATCACGCAGCAGTTCCAGCAGGCCATTTACTTCACTGAAGTCTTTTTGTTGCGCCTTGTCGATGGCGATCTGGGCCATGTAGTTGCGTAACACGTACTTGGGATTGGCCTGTCGCATGAGTTCGCGACGCACATCGTCCTGGCTGTCTTCCTGCATCAGTCGCAGCCGGTAAATATCGGCCCACTGATCAAACGAATTGCGGTCAATGAACAGATCGCGGCAGATATTGTTCAGCACGTCCTGTGAGCTGTCGAAATCACATAAAGCACGGAACATCCGGGTATAGTCAACGTGATTGGCCTGCATCAGATCGAGCAAATTGGTAATCAGCTGATGATCGCTTTGTTGTTCATGCTGTAATCCCAGCTTGGAGCGCATCAGCGTCAGGTAGTATTGCAAAAATACCGGCTGGTACTGTTCCAGGATGCTGCGGGTCTTGTCCGCATCCAGCAACGGGGACATCGCCTGCGCCAGGCAGGCGAGGTTCCACAGGCCGATTGCAGGCTGCTGGTCAAAGGCATAGCGGCCGTGATAATCCGAATGATTGCAGATGTAGCCTGGCTGGTAACGTTCCATGAAGCCGAACGGGCCGTAATCCAGGGTCAGGCCAAGGATCGACATGTTATCGGTATTCAGTACCCCGTGGGCAAAGCCGACTGCCTGCCACTGGGCAATGAGCCTGGCGGTGCGCATCACAATCTCTTCGAAGAGCGCGTGATACGGATCACGTTCATCGGCCAGTGCCGGATAATGATGCTGAATGACATAATCCGCCAGCTGTTCAACGGCATCGTGCTGATCGCGATAGAAGAAGACCTCGAAGGATCCAAAACGTACATGTGAAGGGGCAACGCGGGCCAGGACGGCACCGGTCTCAATCTGCTCGCGGTAGACTTCGGCGTCGCTGCCGACAATCCCCAGCGCACGGGTAGTGGGAATGCCCAGCCCGTGCATGGCTTCAGAGCACAAATATTCGCGAACGGTCGAGCGCAGCACGGCCCGGCCATCCCCGTCACGTGAATAGGGAGTCAGACCACTGCCCTTGAGTTGTATTTCGTATGTTTCATTCCGATGGTTGCGTATCTCGCCAAGCAGAATCGCACGTCCATCGCCCAGTTGCGGAACATAATGACCGAACTGGTGACCTGCGTAGAGCATGGCGAGGGGCTCGCAATCTTTTGGCAGCTTGTGGCCACTGAGCAGATCGATCCACTCCTGTTCTTCCACCTGGTTGGCGTCTATCCCCAGTAGCGATGCCACGTCCGGGTTGATGCTGACCAGGTGATGTGGCGCGTCAAAGGGCGTTGGGCGAATGCGGGAATAAAACCGTTTCGGCAGTTGTGCGTAGCTGTTATCGAAACGCAGAGAATCGTGTAACGTAAAGGCTGTGTATTTCGCGGTATTAGTCATAACCGTTATTGTAACGTGACACCTCACAAATACACCCGGTAGTCTATAGGTGTATAGTCTGAATCCTGATGACCGACAGGGTCTGAATGAAACTGAATCTGCTGAAATTGCTGGGTCGAATGCGCTTCCTGTCGGAACGCAGGCGCTTGCAGTTGTATCCGCCTTTCTGGCTTATGCGGGTAAAGGTGCTGGAGTTGAGCGGGAACTGGGAGCGGGTCAGGTTATTGTTACCCTTGAATATGGTTTCGCGTAATATGGGTGGTTCCATGTTTGGCGGTTATCAATGCGCGCTGTCGGATCCAATCGCGGCATTGGCCTGTGCCCGGCGCTTTCCCGGTAACTCGGTCTGGACACGGAAACACGAGGTGGATTTTCAGAAGGTCGGCAATACGGATCTTGAGCTGCGTTTTGAATTTCCTCCCGAACTGGATGCGCAGATCAGTCGTGAACTGGAAAAAAAAGGCCGCAGTACACCGACTTTCGAATACGGCTTTTACCGTGCCGACGGGGTACGTTGCAGTGTGGTTAAAAGTACCGTGGCGATTCGTCCACGTGGTTATCTTAAGAACAAACAGGAATGATTCAACGGGACTATTGCAACATGAGCAATAACATTCATCCCACGGCGATCGTTGCCGAAGGCGTAAAACTGGGAAACGGCAACCGTATCGGCCCCTATGTGATCATCTATGAAGATGTGGAGCTGGGTGATAACAACACATTACATAGCGGAGTGGTTTTGCATTCAGGGACCCGACTTGGCAACGGCAACCAGGTGCATGAACATGCCGTCCTCGGCGGTTTACCCCAGGACCTGGCATTTGATCCGAACACGTCCAGCTATCTTGTCATCGGTAACGACAATGTTCTGCGCGAGGCAGTGATCATCCATCGTGCCAGCAAGGCAGATGCGATGACCCGTGTCGGTGATAACAACTATCTGATGAATGGTACTCACCTGGGACATGATTGTGTTCTGGGTAACCGGGTCATTACTGCGCCATACGCGGCGCTGGGTGGTTTCGTTTCGGTCCAGGATCGGGCCTTTATCTCGGGCGGGGTCGTGATCCACCAGTTCGTACAAATCGGCCAGCTGGCGATGATTGGCGGTAATAGTAAGATCACCCAGGATGCCTTGCCCTTCATGATTACCGACGGTATGCCTGGTCGGGTAAGGGGGCTCAACGTGGTGGGGCTCAAGCGCGCCGGCTACAAAGCCGATACCGTCCGCGAGCTCAAACAGGCCTACCGGATCCTGTTTCATGGCGAGATGGAACTTGAGCAGCGTCTTGTCGGGTTGCGGGAACTGGACACCGAGTGCGCCCGACAACTGGTCGATTTCATTGCCGGGTCACGCCGCGGTTTTCATCGTGACAAGGGATGAAAGGGGGAATTCCATGGGTTTTGGCTTTATTTCCCTCACGCAGAGCAGTTAAAATAGCGCCCACCATTGTCGTATCCCGGCTTCAAGTTACACGCCGGGGCGTGTAACTTATTGAAAAGCGGAAATATAATCTATGGACTCAGCCAACGCGGTTAAACGCGAAAAAAAGAACAGTTACACCTACGATGAACTGATCCAGTGCGGTCATGGTGAGTTGTTTGGCCCCGGCAACGCCCAGCTGCCGTTACCGCCGATGCTGATGTTCGATCGCATCACCCGCATCAGTGAAAGTGGTGGTCGTTACGGCAAGGGCGAGATCGTCGCTGAACTCGATATCCAGCCGGACCTGTGGTTTTTTCAGTGCCATTTTGAAGGTGATCCGGTCATGCCGGGCTGCCTTGGACTGGATGCTATGTGGCAACTGGTCGGCTTTTTCCTCGGCTGGATGGGCGGTCCGGGCCACGGCCGGGCACTGGGTGCTGGCGAGGTCAAGTTCACCGGCCAGGTAACACCGGATTGCAAGAGAATCACCTATCGGGTAAATCTCAAGCGATTGATCATGCGCAAGCTGTTTATGGGTATCGCGGATGCCAGCATGGAAGTCGATGGCCGCGAAATCTATACTGCGGATGATCTGCGTGTCGGATTATTCACTTCAACCCAAGAACTATAAGCCTCGAATTTCAGAAATGTCATTACGACGCGTTGCCATTACCGGTATAGGAATTGTTTCCAGCATCGGCAATAACCGCCAGGAAGTGATTGACTCCCTGCGTGAGGGCCGCTCCGGGATCCGTTTCAATCCGGAGTACGCCGAGCTTGGATTCCGTTCGCAAATTGACGGACCCATTGATCTGAATCTGGATGAGTTGATCGATCGCAAGCTCAAACGGTTCATGGGTGACGGGGCGGCCTTCAATTACCTCGCGATGGAACAGGCGATCGCCGACGCCGGTCTGGAAGAAAACGATATTTCCAACCCGCGCAGCGGCCTGATCGTAGGCTCCGGCGGTCCTTCTACCAAGAACATCGTTCAGGCGGCGGATATCCTGCGCGAAAAGGGTGTTCGCAAGGTCGGTCCGTACATGGTGCCGCGTACCATGTCGAGTACCAACTCCGCCTGCCTGGCCACGCCGTTCAAGATCAAGGGTGTCAATTATTCCATCAGTTCGGCCTGTTCCACATCGGCGCACTGTATTGGCAACGGTTACGAGCTGATCCAGATGGGCAAACAGGATATCGTGTTTGCCGGTGGTGGCGAAGAAGTGCACTGGACGCTGTCCGTGCTGTTCGATGCCATGGGGGCGCTGTCTTCCAAATACAACGATACTCCCGAGACCGCTTCAAGGACTTATGATGTCAATCGTGATGGTTTTGTTATATCCGGTGGTGGTGGGGTACTGGTTCTCGAGGAACTCGAA
>JASFNY010000194.1:0-4642 GCA_050116795.1 Thiohalophilus sp. | reverse complement strand
CGCAGGCTGCCGGAGTCGAGACTGGAACCGATCAAGGCATCATCCAGTGGTTCCCAGAAACCATCCGAGCATAACAACAGCACATCTCCTTCCTGTATGGGGACACTGTTGCTGATGGCGACTTCCGGCTCCCCGGGGTTGAGACCGATACACTGGGTGACGAAGTTGCGCATGGGATGGCCCTGGCGTTTGGACAAGGAAATACGGCCGGCCTGGTAAAGCTGTTCGACGTAGGAGTGATCCTGTGTGCGATACATCGGCAGGCCGTCCCGGAACAGGTAAAAGCGACTGTCACCGACATGAGCCCACCAGGCCTTGCCGTCTTGCACCAGTCCTAGCACGGCGGTAGTGCCGGGAGTCACCGGCGGGTTCTGTTCCTGGCCACTCAACAGGACCGCACGATGGGCGCGACGCAGCAGTTCACGCAGGAAACGAGGCGGGTCTTCGGCCGGCAGGGGATGCAGTTCCAGCTCGGTTTCGATGGTGTCGACCAGTGCCTGGGCGGCAATATCACCACCGGGCCGACCACCCAGGCCATCACCCAGCACCAGCAGGGCGCCCTGCTCGGTGACGAAGGCGCCCACCCGGTCCTGATTGATCTCCCGGTTACCGAGACGACTGGTACGGCCGATTTCTACCTGCATGAATCAGCCCTCCCCCACAGCACTGCCGGGATCGCCGTGTTCCAGCAGGGTCATCAGTTCATCCACTGACTGGGGACGCAGCATGGGATCCACTTCCATCGCCCGGTCCACCGCATGCAGCAGCCGGGGGGAATAACTTTTTTTATACGCCTGGACTGCCGGGCGCATGGTATCGCGTTCACGACGTTTGGTTGCGGATATTGGCGGCTGACCGCTCATGCAGGTTCGCATGGTGGCGCCGATGGCATAGATGTCGGTCCAGGGGCCAACATAGCCACCGGGATCGAGCTGTTCGATCGGTGAATAACCGGGAGTGACGACCTGGTTGGGCTGGAACTGACGGCTGTGCATCATCTCGTGCACTGCACCGAAGTCCAGCAGTAACGGCCGCCCACCTGGTCGCAGATGAATATTGCCGGGCTTGATGTCCAGGTGCAGCAGGCCACGGCTGTGGATGTGGCGTAACCCGTCCAGCAGGCCGGTGAATACCGTGAGGATGAAGGCCTCGCTCATCTTGCCCTTGTGTTTGAGGATGTAGCCCTGCAGGTTAACCCCTTCCTCAAACTCCATCACCATGTAGACGGTCCCATGCTGTCGGAAGAAGTTGATCACATTGACGATGTTGGGGTGCTTGATGCCCGAGAGAGTGCCGGCTTCCTGGAAGAACAGACGTCGGCCGTGGGCAAAGCGTTCTACGAAGTGTTCCTCGGAGGCGACCACGTCCAGGTTTTCGTCGCGTACCGCGAGCTTGCTGGGCATGTATTCCTTGATCACAACCTTACGGCCACTGCCATCGGTGGCCAGATAGACAATACTGAAACCTCCCCCGCCGATCGGGCGTTGGATGGTATATCCGTCCAGATGGGTTCCTCTGGGAAGCTGATAGGCGTTTCTGGCCATTGCGTCTTGTCTGCCTCTTGGATCGGCAAGATTACCACACTCCCTCACAGGATGGATGGTCAACCTCGCCGGCTTGCTGTACGCTATATTTATCGGCACCGTTCACTAATATATAAAGTAATCGCGCATGGTCTACAGCATGACCGCCTTTGCCCGCCAGCAACAGTCTGGCGAACAGGGTGACCTCAGTCTTGAAATCCGTTCAGTAAATCATCGATACCTCGATCTGAACCTGCGTCTTCCCGAAGAGCTGCGGAGTCTCGAACCAGTCATCCGGGAACAGGTTGGACAATCACTGGCCCGGGGCAAACTCGATATCAGCCTGCGGTACCAGGCTCCGGTGAACCAGGAGGGGATCGATGTAAACATGGACCTGGTGCAGGAACTGGCGCGTACCAGCCACGCCATCGACAAGCATATCTATAATCCATCCCCGGTAAGCTCGCTGGATATCATGCGTTGGCCAGGGGTGATTCGTAGTGCCGCACCGGACGAAGCACAACTGCAAAAGACAGTATCAGAACTGCTCGGCCAGGCGCTGCAGGATCTGCAGGCGATGCGCCGACGCGAAGGTGACAAGCTGCGCGATGTTCTGTTGCAACGGGTTGATGGTGTGGCCGGGATAGTGGACAAGTTACAGCAGGTCCTGCCGGAAATTCGTCAGGCCTGGCGCGACAAGTTACGCGAACGCCTGGAAGCATTACGCCAGGAAGTCGACGAGCAACGCCTGGAGCAGGAGCTGGTGTTGATGGCGCAAAAAGCCGATGTTGACGAGGAGCTGGATCGGTTGCGTATGCATGTTTCCGAAATCCGTCGCATCCTGGATACCGACAAGCCGGTTGGCAGAAGACTGGATTTCCTGATGCAGGAGCTGCATCGTGAAGCCAATACACTGGGTTCCAAGTCGGTAGACAAGCAAATGACTACCGCCTCGGTGGACCTCAAGGTTTTGATCGAGCAAATGCGTGAACAGGTACAGAACATAGAATAAACCATTAACAAACCGGTAAAGCTCATGACACAGACAGAAATGCAATCCACTCTCGGTACCCTGTATGTGATTGCCGCGCCATCCGGTGCGGGCAAGACCTCACTGGTGGAAGCACTGGTGGAAAGCACGCCGGACATTGATGTTTCGGTGTCGCATACTACCCGGCCGATGCGGCCCGGTGAGCAGGACGGCATTCATTATCATTTCACCGACGTACCCACCTTTGAAAAGATGATCGAGGAAGGTCGTTTTCTCGAACACGCCAGGGTGTTCGATAACTATTACGGTACCTCGATGGCCAATATCCAGGATGAGCTCGAGGCGGGACGTGATGTGATTCTGGAGATCGACTGGCAGGGTGCCGCGCAGGTACGCAAACATGTTCCCGACAGTGTGGGGATTTTTATCCTGCCCCCATCGCGCGAGGCGCTGGAGACCCGGTTGCGCGGTCGTGGCCAGGATACCGACGAGGTGATTGCACGGCGTATGCGCGATGCCGTGAATGAGATGACCCACTACGCGGAGTTTGATTACCTGGTCTTCAACGACGAGTTCGAGATTGCGCTGGGCGATTTGCAGAACATTGTTCTGGCCCGGCGCCTGCGATTTGCCGCCCAGGCGCGGCGGTACGCCGCGGTCCTGCGGGAATTGCTGGCAGAGTAAGGTCGGCTGCCGCCCTCCGGATGGGGCTGGTAAGGCGAACAGGCGGTGTCTATAATGGCCAGTCCCCTGAATGAATTGTCGGCCGCGCCGGGGGCGCGGCCCGAATCCCCGGAGTAAATCATGGCACGAGTTACAGTAGAAGATTGTCTGGAAAATCTCGAAAACCGTTTCGAGCTGGTGCTGGTATCAGCCCGGCGCGCCCGCCAGATCGCCAATGGCCGCGAAACCCTGGTCGAACCAGAAAATGACAAGCCCACCGTTATTGCCCTGCGCGAGATATCTGAAGGACTGGTCGATGCCACGATCCTGGATGAGGCGCCGGAAGTTGAAGACAGTTTTGCCCAGATGACCGATGAGCAGGCTGCTGCAGAGCTGGAAGCCGCCGCCGATCTGGAAGCCGGCAGTCGGCAACCCGATCAGCCGGAACCGACGGATGAAGAGCTGGATGTGGCCGCGGCAATCAAGGCAGCGCTGGGCGCCGAACTGGCTGGCGATGAAAGTGAAGAACAGGCCTCCAGCCAGTCGAACGAGGCTGATGACGCTCAAGCAGAGGACAGCGAGTAATCGCCCGCTCGGTCTCAGAGATCCCAACCCCCACCAAAGAGACATTTCGCATCAGGCATCTGTGCGAGATGCTCGAGGAATATCTTGAGCCCGGACCGGTGGCCGAGGTCTACCAGGCCTACCTGTTCGGCGCCGAGGCCCACGACGGCCAGCACCGTTTAAGCGGTGAACCCTATATAACCCATCCTATCGCCGTAGCCCGTATCCTCGCCGAGCTGCGCGTGGACCATCTCAGCATCATGGCGGCGATCCTGCATGATGTGATCGAGGACACCGAGATTCCCAAGGAACGGGTCGAACAGCGATTCGGCAAGGAAGTAGCTGAACTGGTGGACGGGGTCTCCAAGCTTACGCATATTCATTTTGAGAACAAGGCCGAAGCCCAGGCGGAAAACTTCCGCAAGATGATGCTGGCCATGACCCGCGATATTCGGGTCATTCTGATTAAACTGGCTGACCGGCTGCATAACATGCGCACTCTCGGGGTAATGCGCCCGGACAAGCGTCGACGCATTGCCCGTGAAACACTCGATATCTACGCACCCATTGCCAATCGGCTGGGCATGAACAATGTACGACTCGAGCTTGAAGATCTCGGCTTCTCCGCCATGTATCCCTGGCGCAGTCGCATCCTGGCAGATGGACTCAAGAAGGCGCGCGGCAATCGCAAGGAGATCGTTACCAAGATCGAAGAGACCATCGAGGCCCGCTTACAACAGGAAGGTCTGGTGGGGCGGGTGATCGGTCGTGAAAAACACCTGTTCAGTATTTATAAAAAGATGCGTGACAAGCATCTCGCCTTCAGTGAAGTGATGGACGTGTATGCCTTTCGCATCATCGTCAGCAATGTCGATGCCTGTTACCGTGTGCTGGGTGCCAT
>JASFNY010000193.1:0-4649 GCA_050116795.1 Thiohalophilus sp. | reverse complement strand
TACAAGTTTCTGACTTATTACGCCTTTGAGATGTTGTGCCAGGAATGTTGCAGTCAGGCTTTTTTGATCCATTGGCATTGCGTCAATTATACGATCGAGTGTCTTGACAGCGGATGTGGTATGTAAAGTACCCAGTACAAGATGTCCGGTTTCGGCAGCGGTCATCGCGAGGTTGATCGTTTCCGGATCACGCAATTCGCCAACCAGAATGACATCAGGATCCTCACGTAGTGCTGCATGCAACCCATCAGCAAAACTCTTTACATGATTACCAACACTGCGTTGAATAACCAAAGATTGTTTACTCTGGTGCAGGTATTCGATCGGATCCTCAAGAGTAATAATGTTGTACTTTCTATTGGTATTCAACCAATCGATCATTGAGGCGAGAGTCGTCGATTTGCCTGTACCTGTTGCGCCAGTGACGAGCAGCATCCCCTGGTTTGAATGCAACATTTTCTCGGCAATTTCCGGCAATGCCAGGTCTTTCATAGTCGGAATTTTGGGCGGAATGATACGAAATGTTCCACCAGGGCCGGTTATTTTGTGAAACAGATTGACACGATAGCGCTCATTTTCGTCACTCTGGTATGACATATCCAGATCATAGCCCTGCCGGTATCTTTCCCTCTGATCTTCAGAAAGAATTTCATCAATCAGATCATCAAGTTCATCCAGGCTCAGTTCACGGTACTTTATAGGTTCGAGTTCTCCGTACAGGCGAATCATTGGAGGTAGTCCGACTGAGAGATGTACATCAGATGCACCTTGTTCACGGCCTAATTTCAAAAATGCATCGATACGTGCCATATTATACCGTAGCCTCTTTCAGCAGTTTTTCGATATCGTGTTGAAGCTGTTCAATGCGTTGATAACGCTGTTCAGGGTCTACATTAATAGCTCGCATAATTACCTGGTTGAGCTCATTGGAGATAACCGGGTTGATTTCATTGGCTTGCTTGGCCTTGCCCTCGACGTGCTGGAAAAGCGTGGCCATATGATCTTTGTCTTTGTAGGGCGGTTTGCCGGTAAACAGTTCGTACATGACGATGCCAAGACTGTAGATGTCTGTTCGCAGATCAATATCACGACCTCGAACCTGTTCGGGCGCCATGTATGTCGGCGTGCCAACCAGAATGCCACTTTTTGTCAGCCTGGAATCACTTGCAGTTACAGCTGATGCCAGGCCAAAGTCCACGATTTTGACCAGGTCGTCGTCATTAATCAGGATGTTTGCAGGTTTGATATCACGATGTACGATCTTCAGATTGTGCGCGACTGTCAGCCCCTTGCATATATCCACCAGCAACTTGAGATTACGTTTGAAATCAAGGTTCTTTTTCTGCTTGATTTCCTGGCCAAGTGAATGGCTGTCAAAATATTCCATGCTGATAGCATATGACTTGCCGAATGTCAGGAAGTCGTATATGCGAATGACATTGGGATGAGTGATTTTACGCGTATATCGCATTTCATGTACGAAGCGCTGAATGACACTCTCATCTGATGCCATATGAGGATTGAGGAACTTGAGAATGATTTGTTCGTTGACCATCAGGTCCTCAACTAGGATGACCACACCAAATGCGCCTTTCCCGACCTGACGGATTACTTTGTAACGTTTGGCGAGAATGCTGTCCGGCTCAAGTGAGTCTGCATCGATAAACTGGTTCTCATTATCAACCTGGGTCGGCCCTGCTGTTGAGGGTGTACTGCCGCCCAGGGTAGACGGCCCTCGTGTACTGCCATCAATGCTGGTAGGTTCTTGATTACCGCCGCGCCGGGTAATCAGTGTTTGCATTGTTTGGTTGGCGAGACTCTGGGTTTCTTTGTCACCGGTGTTGGCGACAATTGTCAACGCGGCTTGAATTTCATCAATATTCTTATCGTCGACCATCTCTTCGAGAACGCGAACGATCGTCTTCTTGTTTTTAAATTCGGGATTCTTCAAACAGTCGAGTAACGGTTGTACCGTCTGCTGCTCGCCCAGCTTGGCGATTGCCTGAATCATGCCAGGGGATGAATCCGGGTATTTTGTCAATATCTGAAGCATCTTGGGCAGCGCGCGTTGTTCATTCATATCAGCCAGTGCGTCCGCGGCCCTTTCACGCACCCACCAGTCGGTATCATCCAGTGCAACTATCAAATGCTTGACCGCACGGTCATCCTTGAGTTTATTTATAATCTCGACGGCTGAGCGGCGCAGGAATTCGTCATCACTCTTAATAAGGCGCAGTACAGCATTGATGACATTATCGCCGCCAATATTGGCCAGGGCATCTGCCGCACGGGAGCGTACCCACCAGTCCTTGTCACGCAGCGAATTGAACAGGTCCTTGATAGCGGCATCACTGCCTACATTGTTAAGGACCTCGACGGCGGCGCGACGGATGTCTTCAGAATTGTCCTGCAGCATTTCAACCAGGTACATTATGAGGTTGGGATCATTAATCCGGCTGAGGGCGTCAATTGCCTTGCTATGAATGTTGAAGTCAGGATCTTTAAGCATCTCCGCAATAGGTGCAGCAGATACAGGAACACTGAGCTGAGCTATAGAGGTCAGCGCTGCGACACGTACGGACTTGCCGGTATCTTTCAGAAGCAGGAGAAGGGCATCACGGCTTTTGTCATTATCGAAACGCCCAAGCAGTAACGCCAGTTGCTGTCTTACGTACTGATCTTCATGCCCAAGTGCGGCGAGGATATCCGGCTGCATACTGTGGTCGGCAATATCATTTAGAATGTGAAAAATCAGCTGCTGGACATTTCTGTCTGAATTGTCCAGGTATTTGAGTAATTTTTTTCGATCCAGAAGTTTGCGTTGAGCATGCAGAATTTTGACCAATGCCGCTTTGGGAATATCCTGATCGCTCAGAGCATCCAGCAGCTTGTTTGGATTGTACCTGTTGGACTGGCACATCACTTTCGTGACCCCGGTAACAACACGTTTGCTGTCGTCTGCCAGGGCGTCAACATATTTTTTGAGCGTCTTGTTGTCGAGTTGACTGAGGAGCAGGGCATCGATGGCAGGATTGGGATAGGATTCATCGTACGCATCGATCAGTTTATCGATGACTGAAGGTCCGGCCTCTTTCAGATCATGAAAGGCTTCCTTAAACTCAAGCGAAGTGGGATGTGCACCGGAAACCAGTACATCGAGTGCTTTATTCGTTTTTGAACCAAAGAGCCCCATAATTCTCTAGTGTCCCGAAGCCAAATAATCAGTTTGTCAGTTATTACTCATCCGCTGGACTGACATAGTTAATGAACGACTTGTTGATTAAGCAGACTTCCGTATCAGAGAAATATAATCGTATAAACCGGGTCTTTTCCTTGTTTAGATAATCGAACAGACGCGATCGTTCAGCGGGGAGAGTTTCCTTGATTTTTCCTTCCAGCAGCGAACCATCCATCATGTGAATGACACATGATATGACCGTATCATTTTCCGAATTTTTCGTGGAGGCGTCCACCTCATGCTGAACACGAATGATGCTGGTGCGATTGTAAAAGCGCAGTTGTTCAGGATTGTGCAGGCGAACGACAGCAAAAGGCGCGTCCTGGTTCAATACTTCGATTGGCTGTTCCTGGCCGGCATGTTCCTTACTCTGCTCCAGAAGGAAGAGGGAACCTTTGACCATGCCATCGGGATGTACCCAGAGCGAAACCTCTTTTTCGGTCTTTGCGACCTTGAGATTCTTTTTGTTCACGCGCACTCCTTGAAACTTATTGATATTCACCGCGTACTCTGGAATTATAAAATTAATAGTACGCGATAATTCAATGAATTTATTAATAAAATGTTATTACGCCATCGGTACGGCTGGATATAAGGGTTTACCCTAACCGGGATGCTCTCTGGTGATATTTATATTCTACCCCTATTAAGACTCAATATCGGCAGTTGGTAAAGTAATATGAGAAAAACGCACCGGCAGTCATGCTCGGTGCTGTACTTTCCGGATAATTAATGCACAAAATTCACACATGGCTGAACTGATTGTCACCGCCGGGCCCAATACGGGGCGCCATTATCCCCTGCAAGAAAGCTCGATGACCATTGGGCGTTCGCGCTCGCGGCATCGGGAGCAGGATGACTATCTGTTGCTGGAAGATCCGGAGGTGAGCCGCCGCCATGTACGCCTGTTTCAGGAGCAGGGCCAGTGGTACGTGGAAGATCTCGGTTCCACAAACGGCAGCGCCCTGGATGGCGTGCTTCTGAAACAGGGTATTGCCATGCCGCTTACAAATGGCGGCGAACTTCACCTGGGGGCCACCTCGCTGCGGTTCGATAACGGTGATCACGCCTTTCATATGCCGGCCGAGTCGGAGCAATTCGCGGACTCGATGGCGCCGGATTTTGATCTGGCCAAGCCGCGTTCCCGCTTGAGCCGACCGGTAGAGGTGGTCTCGGGCGAGGAAAATCAGCCCGACGTCAGTATGTCCATCGATGCGACTCAATTTATCGAGCAGTTGCGGGGCAAGTCGGGAGTGTTGCAACCGGGTCGGGAACAGGACCTGGTAAGTCGTATGCAAGCGATGATCCAGCTCAGCCTCTCGCTGGGCGTGGTTACCAACCTCGATGCGCTGCTGGACCACATCATGGATTTCGTTTTTCAGCTTTTCCCGGGTGCCGAGCGCGGGCTGGT
>JASFNY010000192.1:0-4672 GCA_050116795.1 Thiohalophilus sp. | reverse complement strand
GCGAGATGATCGACCGCGCCCAGCCAGGGTGAAAATCCAACGCAGAGGCGCAATGACGCAGAGAAACTCAGGGTTATTTATTACTGCAAGATTCTGGAGTATTAGGACTATGTAAGGATTTACCAAGTCTCGGGAGTTTCCTGGAAAACCCAGGTGGGCTAATGTTTTTTATTTAGGCATTCGTTAAAACGTGGGGTTTGCTTGACTACAGACCGTCTGAAATCGAATTTCATCATTCGATATGCGGCCCTAAATTTTCTTAATCTTTTTCTTTGCGTCCTCAGCGCCTTTGCGCCTCTGCGTTAAAGCTCATTTATTTTTCTTTCTTCTGACACTCGGGACAAATGCCGTATATATATAAAGAATGATCGGTCATGGTGTAACCAAGCTTGTCCGCGATCTTATGCTGTCGCTCTTCGATCGTCGGATCCATGAATTCATCCACCTTGCCGCATTTAACGCACAGGATATGGTCGTGGTGCGTCCCTTCATTCAGTTCGAACACAGACTGTCCGCCCTCGAAATGATGACGGGTGACCAGGCCGGCCGCCTCGAACTGCGTCAATACCCGGTAGACGGTTGCCAGTCCAATCTCTTCGCCGCTTTCCAACAGTGCCTTGTAGACCTCCTCGGCGGTCATATGCCGTACGTCGCTGGACTCAAGGAAGTTGAGTATCTTTAGACGTGGAAGAGTTGCCTTGAGGCCGGCTTTTTTGAGATCCTGGCTTTCCATAATCGTTCTGGCTACAACCTCTCGAACCGTTGCTGTATCATGCACACCCGAAGTATAACCGTATCCGGGATACAAATGCGAAACCTTCTCATTATGATTTTGCTCAGCCTGGGCGCCGGCTGCTCTGTCTACAAGGTAGACGTTCAGCAGGGCAATACCCTCGAAGCGGAACAGGTGAACAAGCTCAAAGCGGGCATGAGCCGCGAACAGGTCGCCTTTCTGCTGGGAACCCCGGTTTTACAAGACCCTTTCCACCCGGATCGTTGGGACTACGTCTTCAGTTTTAAACCCGGCGGCGGCGAGTTGCGCAGCCGGCACCTGACCCTCTATTTCCAGGGCAATACCCTGGCGCGTATCGATCGCAGCCAGTACGCCGATTACAACACGATTTTCCAGCCTGTCCGGCGTCACAAGCGCGAAACCAGTGACAAGGCGGTGGGTGGCGGTCGCGGAGTTGCCCCGCCGCCGACTGCTCCGGGCCGTGGCGGGGGTATGCCGTTTCCCTAACGGTGAATCGAATTACTCGGAACCGTCCTCTTTGGCCGCGGCCTGCTGTTCCTTCTTTGCCGCCCGGCGCCGCCGGGACTCCTTGGGATCGGCAATCAGCGGTCGGTAGATCTCAACCCGATCTTTTTCCCGCAGCTCTGTATCGGGCTTGGTAATTTTGCCGAACACTCCGAGCTTGTTCTCGTTCAGATCGATTTCGGGAAAATGCTCGAGTATTCCTGACAGTTCGATCGCCTGTTGCACCGTTGTCCCTGGCGGCACTTCAAGCGGGATAATCAGCTGTTCATCGGGTCGCGCATAGGCGACTTCCACGGGGATTTTTGATTTCTCAGCCATAAACCACTTTGGCACGTTCAATAAACGAATCGACCAGCGTACCGGCAATCCTGCTGAAGATGGGTCCGAAGGTCATACCCATGATCTTGCTGGAAAACTCGAAGTCCATATCCAGCGAAACCTTGCAGCCTTCATCACCCAGTGCCTCGAAGCGCCAGACACCCTTGAGTGTCTTGAACGGACCCTGTACCAGGCTCATCTCGATGCGTTCGTGCGGATACAGCAGGTTACGCGTGGTAAAGGATTTGTGCAGTCCGCTGTGCGCAATTTCCAGGCTGGCCTCGACGTGTTCGTCGCTACGGTGGTGTTCTTCCGCATGATGACACCATGGCAGGAACTGCGGGTACGCCGTTATATCATCGACCAACGCATACATCTGATCAGGATTGTAGGGTACCAGTGCGCTTTTATTAATTTGCATAAATCATCAATTGCTTGTCAGATAACGCCGAGCATGTTCAGGAACACCAGCAGAATGGCCGCGGGTGTGACGAATTTCACCAGGAAACGCCACAGGTTATATCGCACACTGTCACCCATACTGAGTTCATCTCGACTGGCATCGCGGCTCATAAACCATGCCGCGAAGATCGCAATAAACAATCCTCCCAGCGGCAGCATAATGTTGGTGGTCAGAATATCCAGGATATCGAAGATGCCGTTCTGTTTGAGCACGCCGGCGAATTCGAATTCAAACGCCCAGTCATTGAACGACATCACCGTAACAACACCGAGCAACCAGGTAAAGATACCTGCATACAAGGTCGCAGTGACCCGGCGCATGTTAAAAGTTTCAATCAGCCAGGTGACTGCCGGTTCGAGCAGCGAGATACTCGATGTCCAGGCGGCAAAACTGAGCAGCACAAAAAACAGGCTGCCGAACAACACTCCGCCCGGCATATGACCGAAAGCCAGTGGCAAACTGATAAAGATCAGTCCCGGTCCGGCCGCCGGTTCCATATTGTTGGCAAAGATGATCGGGAAAATCGCAATCCCGGCCAGCAGGGCCACGCTGGTATCGGCCAGTGCGATAGCAACCGAGGTGCGGGCAATAGACGCCGTGTGTGACAAATAGGAGCCATAAACCATGATCGCGCCCATTCCGAGGCTGAGGGTAAAGAAGGCCTGCCCCATGGCGGTCAACACTCCGCCCCAGGTCAGGGCAGCAAAGTTCGGTTTGAACATGAATTCCAGCCCGCGGGTGAAGGCCTCACCCTGGCTCATGGCATAACCCACCATCATCAACAACAGCAGGAACAGTGCCGGCATCAAAAACTTGACCGCCGATTCCAGCCCGCTTTTCACGCCCCGGGCGACGACTATCATGGTCATGGCCATGAACAGCGTATGCCAGAACAGCAGGGTCTCGGGATGGGCAAGGAAATTGGCGAGGAACAGGTTTTCCACGCCATCTGCGGTCGCACCGGTGAAGGTGCCGGTGGCAGTGCGTAATATATACGCCAGTGCCCAGCCGGCAATCACGCTGTAATACGAAAGGATCAGAAAACCGGCCAGCACACCGAGCCAGCCCAGCCATTTCCAGTGCGGATTGTGACCCGACTCGACCGCCAGATCGTACATGGTGTTAATGGGACTCTTGCGTCCGCGCCGTCCGAGCATGATTTCGGCCATCATGATCGGGATACCGATTATCGCGATACAGGCCAGATAAACCAGTACAAATGCACCGCCACCGTTCTGACCGGTGATATAGGGAAATTTCCAGATATTCCCCAGGCCGACCGCCGAACCGGTCGCCGCCAGAAAAAACGCCCAACGCGATGACCACTCCCCGTGAATCGATGTCCTAGCCATATCACAAGTCCCATTAATTTTTGTTGTGTCTGGATTTTCGGTGAATTCGCCCCCTGGCTCAACCTTTGCCCGGTGTTTTATTTCCCTGCCGCTATCTGCCCTATCACCGCTCCGGTATAATGCGCCGCCATGGGCAAACAAAAGAAAAAATCCACCGGTTCCGGCAGTACCATCGCGCTGAACAAGAAATCCCGCCACGATTATTCGCTGGAAGAGCGTTTCGAGGCCGGTATTGCTTTGCAGGGCTGGGAGGTCAAGAGTCTGCGCGAAGGACGCGTACAGATACGGGACAGTTATGTGATCCTCAAGGACGGTGAGGCCTGGCTGCTGGGTGCCGTTATCACCCCGCTGCCCACGGCTTCTACCCATATCCACCCTGAACCGCAGCGCACCCGCAAGCTGTTGCTGCATCGTGCCGAGCTCAACAAGCTGATCGGCGCGGTGGAACGCAAGGGCTATGCCCTGGTACCCACCGCTATGTACTGGAAAAAAGGTCGTGCCAAGCTGGAAATCGCCCTGGCCCACGGCAAGCAGAGTCACGATAAACGGGCCGCCATCAAGGAGCGGGACTGGCAACGGGACAAGCAACGCATCATGAAAGGGACCAAAAGCTGATCAAACGGGCTTGCATCTGGCCGTTATGTCCCTATCTATAACCCTGAACTTTCCGCTAGAATAGCGGTCATAAGAATACATCTTTGGGGGCGACCTGGATTCGACGTGGGTTGCGAAACCGGAGGTGCATGCCGAGGTGCAGAATACCTCGTAAATCTATCTGCAAACCTTATAGTTGCCAACGACGACAACTACGCACTCGCCGCTTAAAACCCGGTAGGGTGCCCTCTGACTGGAGCCGTGCCTGTGCGTTCAGATTCCAGGGGTCATACTCACAGGATCGCGTCAAAGCTCGTTCGGGGCCGCGGCGTTAAAACCTTTACCGAACTCGCCGTCAGTTGGCCCTGCCCGTCGGGTTGCTGCCGGTTAAAACAATAGACGTGGATAAGCATGTAGAGCCGATGGCAGAGGACTTACGGACGCGGGTTCAATTCCCGCCGCCTCCACCAAATAAACAAGGGTCACCGACAGGTGGCCCTTTTTTATTTGCAGCGGGAATAATTGAACCCGCGTAGCGGGTTCACAAATTTGTCGGGAACAAATTTGAACAGCGCGAAGCGCTGGCCTCGAGCATCAGCGAGGGGTGGCCTACAGGGAAGTAGGCCATAGTTCCCGCCGCCTCCACCAAATAAACAAGGGTCACCGACAGGTGGCCCTTTTTTATTT
>JASFNY010000191.1:0-4693 GCA_050116795.1 Thiohalophilus sp. | reverse complement strand
CAACTATATGAAGGTATCGATATCGGTGGCGAAACCGTGGGTTTGATCACCTACATGCGTACCGATTCGGTCAATCTGGCGGAAGAGGCGCTGACTGAAATTCGCCAGTTCATCAAGGACAAGTTCGGGGCCGATAATCTGCCCAAGGAACCACGGCTATTCAAGACCAAGTCGAAAAACGCCCAGGAGGCTCACGAAGCGATTCGCCCGACTTCTGTGCTCCATGAACCCGATCAGTTGAAAAAGCACCTGAGCAAGGACCAGTTCCGTTTATATGAATTGATCTGGAAGCGCACGGTCGCCTGCCAGATGATTCATGCCACTATGGATACCGTGGCGGTGGACCTGGCCGCAGGAGGGACAGACAACCAGTTCCGTGCCAATGGCTCAACCGTAGTCAAACCCGGTTTTATGGCGCTGTACATGGAAAGCGAAGACGACAGCAAGTCAGACAGCAAGAAAGACAAGGATGACAAGGACCGTCTCCTGCCGCCAATGAAAGAAGGTGACGTGGTCAAGCTGCTCAAGATACTGCCTGAACAGCATTTTACCGAACCACCGCCGCGCTATTCAGAAGCAAGCCTGGTCAAGGCACTGGAAGAATTCGGTATTGGCCGGCCATCGACCTATGCCTCGATCATCTCCACCCTGCAACAGCGTGAATACGTGGAGATGGACAAGAAGCGGTTTATTCCGACCGACGTGGGTCGCATCGTTAACAAGTTTCTCACCGAGCATTTTCCGCAGTACGTGGACTACGAGTTTACTGCGCACATGGAAGACGATCTGGATGCTATTTCACGTGGCGAGATGGACTGGGTCCCGATGATGAAAGAATTCTGGCAGCCGTTCCATGAACTTGTCGAGGAGAAAGACAAGAGCGTGGATCGTAAGGACGTCACGCACGAGCAGATCGATGAGAAATGTCCGAAGTGTGGAGGAAGCCTTGCGATTCGGTTGGGACGACGGGGTCGTTTCATCGGTTGTAACAACTATCCCGAATGCGATTACACCCGGAATGTGAACGAGGATGCCAATGCCGAGCCGGAAGTTATCGAGGGTCGCAAATGTCCGGAATGCGGTTCCGATCTGATCATACGCCATGGTCGTTACGGCAAATTTATCGGTTGTAGTGGTTATCCGGATTGCCGTTATATCGAACCGCTGGAAAAACCGGAAAACACCGGCGTGAAGTGTCCCGAGTGCAAGCAGGGTGACATGCTCAAGCGCAAGGCGCGCAGCGGCAAGATATTCTATTCCTGTGAACGCTATCCTGACTGCAAATACGCTGTCTGGAACCAGCCTCTTAATGAGGCCTGCCCCGAGTGCGGCTGGCCGATGCTGACTCTCAAGACTACCAAGCGCCGAGGCACCGAGAAGGTCTGTCCGCAGAAAGAGTGTAATTACAGCGAACAGGTTGAAACGACCGAAGAAGCCGAACAGGAATAAATACTGGACGGCAATGATCGGCCCACGCTGATACAGGAATCCTGTATGTCTTCATCAATTCAGCAGGCGGTGGACGCTGTACGGGATGGTGGTGTGATAGCTTATCCCACCGAGGCAGTGTACGGTCTCGGTTGTGACCCGGACAATATTCAGGCCGTGCAAAAAATTCTGTATCTGAAGCAACGCGAGAAAAGCAAGGGACTGATCCTGATCGCCAGTGATGTCGAACAATTATTGCCGTACCTCGCACGCCTGCCCGAAGAGGCAAAACATCGGGTGCTGGCAAGTTGGCCGGGCCCCTTTACCTGGCTGTGGCCTGCCAGGGAATCCACCAGCGACTGGCTGCGGGGGGACTTTAGCACCCTGGCAGTACGGGTCAGCGCCCATCCACTGGTTCGGGAGTTGTGTCAGGCTGTCGGCAAACCGCTGGTATCCACCAGCGCCAACCTGAGTGGTCAGCCACCGGCACGTACTGCGGCAGAAGTGTTTGAACAATTCGATGACAGAATCGATTTCGTTCTTGAAGGCCAGGTCGGTCCCAGCACCAGTCCGACCGAGATACGCGACGCGCTCACAGGAAAATTGATCCGGGGTGGGTAGAAGCAGTTTTATTCAGGCCGATTGTAAACTGCATGCTGACACCTGCCGGGTAAGTGACCGTCGTATGAAGTTTGTCTGTATTTGAACAGGTATTTATTGAATGAGTGAAGTCAATCCCGAAGCCGTTAAGTCCTATCTGTTGAACCTGCAGGACGAGATATGCGCTGCTCTTGCCGAGGAGGATGGTGGTGAAGGGTTCATTGAAGACAGCTGGGAGCGGGAAGAAGGCGGTGGTGGACGTTCACGGGTGCTGGAAGATGGCCAGGTGTTCGAAAAAGCAGGGATCAATTTCTCTCACGTTCATGGTTCGGGCCTGCCAGCTTCGGCCACGGCACATCGTCCCGAACTGGCGGGTCGCAGCTTCCAGGCCATGGGTGTTTCGCTGGTAATTCATCCGCGAAACCCGTATGTACCGACGTCTCACGCCAACGTTCGCTTTTTCATTGCCGAAAAAGACGGAGCCGATCCGGTCTGGTGGTTTGGTGGCGGTTTTGATCTGACCCCCTATTATGCATTTCATGAAGATGTTCTGCACTGGCACACAGTGGCAAAACAAGCCTGCGAGCCATTTGGAGACGATATATATGCCAGGTATAAAAAATGGTGTGATGAATATTTCTATTTGAAACACCGTGATGAAACGCGTGGGGTTGGCGGCCTGTTTTTTGATGATCTGAATGAATGGGAATTTGAGAAGAGCTTTGCTTTTATGCGCAGTGTCGGTGATCACTATATCCCGGCATATCGTCCGATCGTCAACAAACGTAAAAATACTGAATACGGTGAGCGTGAACGTGATTTTCAACTCTATCGTCGCGGGCGATATGTTGAATTCAACCTGGTTTATGATCGTGGCACCTTGTTCGGTCTGCAAACCGGCGGGCGTACAGAGTCGATTCTCATGTCACTTCCGCCTCTGACAAAGTGGCGCTATAACTGGCAGCCGGAAGCGGGGACACCCGAAGCCGATCTGTATGAGAAGTATCTGCAACCACACGACTGGCTGGTCTGAATATAAAATTGTTGTGTGTGATTACCATCCAGTCGGCCTGTGCTGCTCATTGTATTCTTTCAGATAAATTCACCAGCATAGAAAACTGATAAGGCACTCATGCCGTCGATTGTCACACTGTTAACGCCATGGGAATTTTCCCCCACGGTGCTGGCCAGCTGCTTGCTTGCCGTGATCCTGTTCTGGCGAGGAATCCTGGTACGTAAACGTGAAGGAAAGCGCACCGGATTCTGGCGCACGCTGAGTTTTTATACCGGTCTGGTGCTGGTCTACGTGGTCATGCAGACCTATATCGATTATTTGTCGCAGCACATGTTCTGGGTGCACCGGGCGCAACATCTGGTACTGCATCATCTCGGCCCATTTCTGATAATGCTGGCAACTCCCCATGAAGTGCTTGGCCGCGGTTTACCGGGACGCTGGCGAGAAGATTTTTTATTACCTATATGGAACTGTGGACCGGTGCGGGTCACGTACCGGTTCCTGCAGCATCCAGTTGTGTCACCATTACTGTTTGTCGGCTTGATCTATCTATGGCTGATTCCGGAAGTTCATTTTGAGGCGATGCTCAGTGAAACCCGCTACAAACTGATGAACTGGAGTATGTTGCTGGATGGCCTGTTATTCTGGTGGCTCATGTTGGATCCACGTCAGCCGCATCGCCAGCGGACCCTGCATTATCCGATCCGGATTCTGATACTTTGGGTGGTTATGATGCTGCAGATTATTATCGGGGCTTATATCGCATTAAGTGATGAAGTTTTATATGACGTCTATAATGTTTGCGGCCGTGCATGGCCCATCAGTCCGCATACTGACCAGGTGATCGGTGGGCTGACAACGTGGATACCCGCAGCAATGATGAGCGTGATCGGCATTTTGCTGGTGATACGCTTGTGGATGCATCAGAGCAGAGTGCAGGATGCTGGCCATGTTTCGTAAATTTATTTTTATTTCATCGTTAATATTTATTTTGTCGGCCTGCAACAGCAGTGATAAACAGTGGGAAACCAAGAATATAACCGGGTTGATGCCGCCGCTGGAATTCAGCCTGACAGAAGCGGATAGTGGTCATACTGTTCATGCTGAGGATTTTCATGGACATGTTCTGTTGATGTTTTTTGGCTATATGCACTGTCCGGATGTCTGTCCGACCACCTTAAGCCGCTTGCATGCCGCCGTATCACGTCTCGAACATAATGCAGAACAGGTGCGTATTCTGTTTGTCAGTGTCGATCCAGGTCGTGACAATTTGCATGATTTGGCGGAATATGCGGACGCCTTTGGCGATGAGGTAACTGGCTTGCGTGGGGAGCAGTCCGAGTTGCGTGAACTGACCCGGCGATATCGTGTCACCTACGGTTATGACAAGCCGGATTCAAATGGAAACTATAATGTATCTCACAGCGCGGCAGTCTATGTCTTTGATCGACTGGGACATGCCCGGTTGCTGATTCGACCGGATGATTCAATTGCTGCAATCAGTGATGACCTGTCAAGGCTGATTGGCGAGCCAGGCTGACGGTTAAGCTATTCTTTGAGCAACAACTCTATTTTGCTGACAATGTCTTCACTGTTCCAGTCAACGCTTCCGAACAGGGCATAGCGGATATGGCCCTTTTTATCGATCAC
>JASFNY010000190.1:0-4696 GCA_050116795.1 Thiohalophilus sp. | reverse complement strand
TAAACAGTGATTCTCCTGGTCTGCTATTTCCCTGGCTGGATCGATTAAGCAACATTGCACTTGCCGGCGCCTATATTATTTCGGTCGCTTTCTACCTGAGATTACTGGCTGCTTTTATTCTTGAGCCGTTTGAGTTTGAGAACGACTATCTCGCGAAAATTATCACTTCCGTATTTATCATCACTATTGCACTGATCGGATGGATACGCGGACTGCATGGCCTGGAGAAGTCAGAGACTATTGCAGTAAGCATCAAGCTCGCGATCATCATTGCACTATTGGCCGGGCTGATGGTATTTGATGTCAGCTGGATTGAGTCGCACAGCATTCGCAGCCTGTCAGCCAGCATGAATAATGATGCCTGGCAAACTCTGCGGCAGTTGGCCGGGATACTCCTTATTGTCCAGGGCTTCGAAACTTCCCGTTATCTGGGAGACGAATATTCCAGAGAATTGCGTACCTGCACGATGAAGGATGCACAAATTATTTCAGGCGCAATATATCTGTTTTTTGTTGGTCTCTCCATCCCGGTATTCGCTACGTTTGAACAGGGAGTTAGCGAAACAGCGATCATCGAGCTGTCTCGGCACGTTGCAACCGTGCTACCGGTGATGTTGATATTTGCAGCCATCATGAGCCAGTTTGGTGCCGCAATCGCCGATACCGTGGGAACAGGCGGCTTATTGAAAGAAACCAGCGGACACCGCCTGTCTCTGAATTACAGTTACGTGATAGTAACGGGTATCGCCCTGGTGTTGATCTGGAGTGCGAACATCTTTGAGATCATCGCCTATGCTTCACGCGCCTTTGCTCTGTTCTACTTGATGCAATCGGTTATTGCGTTGCTGCTAAGCGTACGAATTGGTGACTGGCGACGTCGCCTGCTGTATCAGGGTTATTTTGTCCTCATGTCACTGGTGCTGGCATTTGTCGTCATATTTGCCATACCAGCGGGTTGATCGCAGCATCAGGTCCGGAAAGTCACAGACCGAACCGTCAAATTAAAAAAGGGCCAACAAGGCCCTTTATATTTTGGCGGAGAGGGGTGAGCGAGGAAATTGAGAAAGCCAACAGTTTGGCTTTCTCCCTCGCGAACGCCCGAAGCCTCTGGCGAGGGCCGGACGGTCACCGACCGAACCGTCAAATTAAAAAAGGGCCAACAAGGCCCTTTATATTTTGGCGGAGAGGGAGGGATTACTCGGCGCGTCCATGCGCCTCACCCCTTCGGGGCCAGCGTCACTGACGCTCCGCTGTTCAAATTCGCTCCCGGCGAATTTGTCGAACCATGGGGTTCTCATCATGGCCTCCCCCATCCACAAAATAAAAAACGGGTCACAAGGACCCGTTTATTATTTTGGCGGAGAGGGAGGGATTCGAACCCCCGGACCGTCGCCGGTCAACGGTTTTCAAGACCGCCGCTTTCGACCACTCAGCCACCTCTCCGGAACATTTTCAGAAAAACACCGGGCACATTCCAACCAACTATGCCGCGCCATTTCCCCTCTTTCCAAGGGGGCGAAGAATACCCTATGAAAAGACAAGTTTCCAGAGCAAGGCAGGACTGAAATGCAGAGAAATCGGGTTGATATCGGGAACTAATCCGGTATGCTGTAGTCCATTAATCAGGTTAGTTTATTGATAAGGATGGGTGAAAAATGTACCAAGAACGTACTTTAGCCAGACCGGCGGGCTCGGCGCTGGAGACCAACAAGGTCCTGCGTAACACATATGCCCTGCTCTCCATGACGCTGCTATTCAGTGCAGTAATGGCGACCGTGGGCGTTTTCGCCAACATTTCCTATGGTGTGGCACTGATTGCCGACATCGTGGCCATCGTCATGCTCTGGTTCGTTCTGCCACGTACGGCCAACTCCGCGACCGGTATTCCGGTCATCTTCGCCATTACCGGACTGCTGGGTTTTGGCCTGGGACCGGTACTGAATTTTTATATGGCCGTTAACCCGACAATCGTGATGACCGCCCTGGGTGGTACGGCTGTCATCTTCCTGGGTCTGTCGGGATATGCCCTGACCACTCGCAAGGATTTCAGCTTCATGGCCGGTTTCCTGATGGTCGGTTTCTTCGTGGTACTGGCTGCGGCCCTGCTGAATATTTTCCTGGAAATTCCGGCGCTTTTCCTGGCGGTTAATGCCGCTATCGTGCTGATCATGAGTGGTTTTATCCTGTTCCAGACCTCTTCCATCATTCATGGCGGGGAAACCAACTACATCATGGCTACCGCCGGGATCTTCCTGTCGATCCTTAACCTGTTCCAGGCCCTGTTGCACCTGCTGGGTGCGTTCAGTGGCAACGACTGATCAGACGGGGCCACGGCCCTGATCATAAAAGCCCCGCTTGTTCGGGGCTTTTTTGTCTTTAAGGAAGGAGAACGAGTATGGGTTGGGAAAAAATCGGTACCGCGATACTGCTGGGTGCCATGCTGATTTTCATCTTTCCCCGCATGCGGCACGCGCTAAATAACTCCCCCAAGGGCTCCAGCGAAGACTGGAAGGGTTTCCTGCTTCCAATCGGTCTGGTGGTATTGTTCGTGATACTGCTGATTCTGATGGTCAAATAACCATCAGGGTTCATCCAATCTGCGTCAGTCCGCCCATGTAGGGCTGCAACACGGTCGGTATGGCGATGCGCCCACCTTCATCCTGATAATTTTCCAGTACCGCCACCAGCGTACGACCGACGGCCAGCCCCGAACCGTTGATGGTGTGTACCAGCTCCGGCTTGCCCGTCTCCGGGTTTCGCCAGCGGGCCTTGAGTCGACGTGCCTGGAAGTCCTCGAAATTACTGCAGGAAGAAATCTCCCGATAGGTTGCCTGTCCCGGTAGCCACACCTCCAGGTCATAAGTGCGCGCAGCAGAAAAGCCGATATCGCCGGCACACAGGTCCACGACCCGGTATGGCAACTCCAGCTTCTGCAGTACCGTTTCGGCATGGCCGGTCAGTTCCTCGTGTGCGGCTGCCGAGTCAGCGGGCCGGACAACCTGTACCAGTTCGACCTTCTCAAACTGGTGCTGGCGAATCATGCCTCGGGTGTCCTTGCCGTAGGAGCCTGCTTCGCTACGAAAACAGGGAGTATGGGCAACATACTTGCGTGGCATGTAATCGTCGTCAACGATCACATCGCGCACGATATTGGTCACCGGAACCTCGGCAGTAGGAATCAGGTAAAAAGGTTGTTCGTGCTGCAGGCGGAACAGGTCCTCTTCGAACTTGGGTAACTGGCCGGTACCACGCAGGCTGTCGGCGTTCACGATATACGGCACATAAGTCTCGGTATAACCGTGTTCGCGGGTATGCAGGTCCAGCATGTACTGGATCAACGCCCGGTGCAGGTGAGCAATCTCTCCGCTCATTACCGCAAATCGGGATCCGGTCAACTTGCTGGCGGTTTCAAAGTCCAGCCCGCCGAGCTGTTCACCCAGATCAACGTGGTCCCTGGGCTCGAAATCAAACTTGCGAGGTTCACCCCAGCGACGAATTTCAACGTTATCGTTTTCGTCTTTGCCTTCAGGTACCTCGGGCTGGGGGATATTTGGAATACCCAGAAGAATCTCGTCCAGTTGTTGCTGGATCTCATTCAACCGGGATTCGGCCTGTTTCAGTTTGTCGCCGAGATCAGCAACCTGTTCAAGTATTGCCGTTGTATCCTCACCTTTGGCCTTGGCCTGGCCAATCGCCTTGGACTTGGCGTTGCGCTCGGCCTGTAGTTCCTGCGTACTGACTTGCAGTTGCTTGCGCTGTTCTTCCAGCGATTGCAGTGACTCTACTTCCAGTTTATAGCCGCGACGAGACAGTTGATCGGCACATTGCTGCAGATCATTGCGTAAGAGTTTGGGATCCAGCATAGAAAACCTGTTGTTATTTGGCGTTGACCCGGGCATCCCAGGTAACGATATGTCCGGGTTTGATAAATTGATTCAGATGTTCGACGATTTCAGCTGCCTTGTCGGCTTGATCGTAAAACTCCACCACGATAGGCATGTTGAGTGACATGTCCAGCAAACCGGACGGATGAATCTTGCCTGACTCGCCAAAGCCTGAGATTCCTCGAAACACCGTGACGCCGCTGACTTTCTCCCAGTCATGCAAACGTCGCATCAAGGTATCGAGTTGTGTTTCACCTTCCGTCAGGTAGATTCTGACCATTGTCACTACTTGCGTATTCATAATTGACGACCTCCCAGCATGCCTGCCCAGGCGGCAAACAGACACAATACGACACTTAACAATATATTCATGGCAGCCTTGAGCAATGCTCCGCTTTCGATCAGGTTCAACGTCTCCAGAGAAAAGGTGGAGAAAGTTGTAAAGGCCCCCAGCAAACCGATCAGAATCAGCGCCCGCCATTCAGGACCCAGACTACTGCGTTCCAACAATACAATATACAGAAACCCCATCAACAAGGATCCGAGCACGTTGACCGTTAACGTACCGTAGGGAAACCCACGTCCGAGCCACTGATAAACACCGGTTGACAGCGCAAACCGAAACACCGAACCCAGGGCCCCACCCACAGCGATAAAGATAATCTGTAACATAGTGCGGTGAATTATAACGTGTTATTAAACAGCGCGCTGTACCGACGAGTTACTCTTTTATCTTGCTACGCGCCCGCCTGTCCAGTTCACGCAGATGTTCGAGTTTTTCCGCAATCTTGATCTCCAGACCCCGTGGCACA
>JASFNY010000189.1:0-4697 GCA_050116795.1 Thiohalophilus sp. | reverse complement strand
TCGGTGGTGAAACCAGCATGCTGGACGATATTCTCGAGGCTATGAAAAAACTGAATGTGGACATAGACACTCCGGAAGCGCCAACCAAGCATGGCGGTCCGGTCGGTTGATGTTCTGACTTGTGTTTGAAACCACATCCACTGCGAGGGTAATAGACTGTATATATATCCATGACTGAATATACACGCATATTACAACCTGGCCGGAACTGCTGGCGTATTCGGCATGCCGAACGGATCGCTTTTCTCATCGATGGTGACAATTATTTCCGTGCGTTGCATTCAGTACTCGACAGAGCTAAAAAACAGATTTTAATCTCTTCCTGGGATATCTATAGCGGTATACGAATCGGCGCTACAGAAGGTGACACGAGCACACTGGCTGAAAGGCTCGATCGTCATTTACACAATGATCAGGATCTGCACGTCTATCTCCTGAACTGGGATTTTTCGCGCTTGCTCGATATGGGCCGAGAATGGCTGCCAATTTACAAGTTTGGCTGGAAGACCCATCCTCGATTGAAATTCAAACTGGACAGTCACCATCCTGTTGGCGCCTCACATCATCAGAAATTTGTCGTGCTCGACGATAAGCTTGCTTTTTCAGGCGGGCTCGATATTACTCGTGGACGCTGGGACACCAATGCTCATCTGTCGAACGATACACGACGCAAACAGGTCGATGGCACAATCGGTCGCCCTTACCATGACGTACAGATTGCCATTAGCGGAGATGCAGCGGCTGCCCTCGGCGATCTGTTTCGAGAACGCTGGCGTCGTGCAACTGATCAGGAACTGGAACCCGTTAATCCTGAAGAAGCGAATATCTGGCCGGCGTATCTCGAACCGGATCTGCGGGACGTGAATATCGCAATAAGCCGGACAGAGGCTGGATATTCAGATTATCAAGAGGTTCGGGAAGTTGAGCAACTCTATATTGATTCTATTGCAGCTGCCAAAGATTATATTTATATCGAGAACCAGTTTTTCACCTCACCATTGATTAATCAGGCGCTGAGTGAAAGATTGTTGGAAAAAGATGGCCCGGAAGTTGTCCTTAATTTGCCACTTGAAACAGCAGGTTGGTTGTCACAAAACTCTCTGGATATTATCCGCGTCAAACTTTTAAAAGATCTGCGTCAAGCCGATCAGCATGGTCGGCTTGCAATTTATTATCCTTTCAAAAAAGATCTTGAGACCAGCCCGATTAATCTGCATGCCAAGATCATGGTGATAGATGATCGGTTTGTTCGTATAGGCTCTTCCAACCTTAATAATCGATCTATGGGCCTGGACAGCGAATGCGATATCTCCATCGAGGAATCTGCTAAAAAACAGTCTGTAATGGAGGGGATAAATCATTTCCGTAATCGGTTGCTCGGCGAACATCTCGACTGTGAGCCTGTCGATGTCGCTGCAAGCGAAAAGAATAAGTCCTCCCTGATTGCAGCTATAGAAACCTTACGCGAGAGAAGCTCCAATCGTTGCCTGATACCACTGGAAGACAAGTTGCCTGAATATGAAGATGGCATCCTAACCAAAGAGCAACTGGTTGATCCCGAGCAACCCATCAACCCGGAATCCCTGCTCTATCATTATCTGCCCGATGATAAATCGGGTGCGATGAGCATGAGAATTTTCAGCTGGATAGCGGGTATCATCCTGCTTCTGGCGATTGCAGGACTATGGAGATTTACCGAACTTGGACAATGGATCGAACTTCAGAAGATAACTCACAGCATCGAAATCCTGAGAAACTACCCGTTCTCTGTTCCGTTAATGATAATTGGTTTTGTTCTTGCAACTATTGTCATGGTGCCGATTACGATGTTGATCGTTGCCAGTATTATCGTCTTTGGTCCCTGGCAAGGAGCGTTGTACGCGCTGGCCGGTGGACTAGGTGGCGCCATTATCACTTATATACTGGGTAGCGCAATGGGTCGGGACGCTCTCATGGGACTGGCTGGCGGACGCATCAATCGCTGGAGTCAAAAATTGGCCCGCCATGGCGTGATGACCATTGTGTTTGTCCGTATCGTGCCCATCGCGCCTTTTACTATTATCAATCTGGTGGCAGGTGCATCGCATATTCGTTTGCGCGACTTTACACTCGGCACACTTTTCGGACTGATTCCGGGAGTGACTACGATCGCGCTGTTGACAGACCGTTTAAAAGCCACGATAAACAATCCGGACGTGTCGACAGTGACACTTTTATTGCTGGTCATCGTATTGGTGCTTGCAGGAGGATACCTGACTACGCGCTATATACGTCGCTATCAGGAGAAAATATAACAACATCCACATGCCATCATTGCGAGTAGCAACTTATAATATACATCGATGTATCGGCACGGACGGCTGCCACTCACCTGATCGTACCCGCCAGGTTTTGCAGCAACTTGACGCACGGGTCATTGCTCTGCAGGAGGTGGAATCCGGTCCGCATCACGAAGACGTGATGATGCATCTGAGTTCCGAGCCTGATTGGCAATACATTGACGGGCCGACAATGCAAAGGGAGCATGCATCATACGGTAATGCACTGTTAACCAATCTGCCGGTACTAGAGCATTCCCGGCTTGATTTGAGTTATCGGGACCGCGAGCCGCGTGGCGCAATCGATGTGCGACTGAACAGCGACGGTAACATATTGCGCGTGATCGCAACCCATCTTGGCCTACGGCCCGCTGAACGAAGGGAGCAAATTCGCAAGTTGTTGGACTGGATAGGACCACCTGAAGAAGATCCTGCGTTGACGACAGTGTTACTGGGCGATCTCAATGAATGGTTCCTCTGGGGGCGACCTGTTAAATGGTTGCGAGCCTATTTTGGAAACACTCCGTCGCTACCAACATTCCATGTACGCTGGCCGTTGTTTGCCCTGGACCGGGCATGGGTTTATCCGGGCCACCGACTGCAAGGGATCGAAACCCTTCGTACACAAGAGGCGCGAACCGCCTCAGATCATTTTCCGCTGGTGGTCACACTTGACAACTAACAGACTGACTTAACAAGACAATCCAACAGGACATAATATGCTTGGAGAAACCTTAAGAGAGTTTTTGACTGACGAACGATTTCTGACAGTCTGGGCAATCATCCTGGTAATCTGCCTGAGCTGGCTGGTTGTGGATTTAAAAAAATCCAATAAACATATCGATTCACTTATGAAGGTCGTCTGGTTTCTGACAGTTGCTTATTCCGGACCGATCGGTTTGTGGCTCTATTATGTCAGCGGCAGAAAGCAGATCAAACGTGATTCAATCTGGCGAAAGGGTGTACGCTCTGTTGCACATTGCTATTCGGGTTGCGGGGCTGGTGAAATCACTGGTGTAATCATTGCAGCAGGACTGTTAGCCCTGGATAACACCGGCATTGCGATTGTAACTTTTGCTTTTGCCTATGTATTCGGATACGCGCTGACATTCGGCCCCCTGGTACAGGGCGGCATGTCCGTCAAACAGGCGCTGATCGATACTTTCTATTCCGATACAGTGACTATCGCGGTTATGGAAGTAACAGCGATTTCGATTGACCTCTGGCTGTCTGCCAGGGCAACAATCGATCAACCGCTGTTCTGGGGCGCCCTGGTATTCTCACTGACGGTTGGGCTCATTGCCGCCTACCCGGTGAATGTATTACTGATACGTCTGGGAGTAAAAGGTGGCATGGGCGATCCCAGAGACACCAGCGGTGCGGGACATTCACACGCACATTGAATATCGAAATACCGCTGAATGACTTTATTTCTGGGCCAACTTTTCCAGGCTTTCCAGATCACAGGTAAACAGGGATTCGGAATTGTTTTCAATAGGTTCGAGCACTGCTTCGCGTTTCAGCTCGGCAATTACCCGGCTGACACTCTCGGCAGTAACACCAAGAGTGTCGGCCATTTCATCTGTCGTCAGCAATTCAATCACCTGTGGTCCGGTCTCAGACTCGAAACTGGCCAGAAAACGTAACAGGCGCGCTACCCTGCCCTTGACATTACCGGTTGAGAATTCTGTGATCCAGGTGTCTGCGTAATTCAGGTATGCATGCCAGTGTTCGAGTAACTCGTTATACAGACGTGGTTCTTCCTCTTTCCATTGAAGAAACAGATGATGGGGAATTTTGAACACTTCCACGTCATCAATAGCTATCGCCGTATGTTCGTGTAATTCGCCCATTAATCCATCCAGGCCAATCAAAGAACCGCGCTTGTGTAACCGTACAATTCTGTTACGACCGTTCGGCAGATGGTTGAGTAGTTTCAACATGCCCTGACGCACGATAAACAACAGACGACTTCCTTCGCCGCTGTGATAGATTACATCGCCAGGCGCATAAGTCCCGCGACTGATCGATTCAAGCAATCGTGGCTGTTGCGTAAGAATGTCGGCGTTCAGAAAACCAAGATTAACCAATTCTGTCACCAGGTCACCATATCCACCTAACGGGATATCAGTGTCGGATTTATCGATCTTTAACACGTAGATTGCCTTTCACGCAGTAAGTAACCTCATAATTTGAATGGCTGCAGTCAGCATAAAGCCATCAACCGCAGAGAAGTTTTTACCATAATGATTCGGTTGAGAATTTTCAATGAGAATACAGGTTGCACCTGCAGGTTTGTAGACAATGTTCACAGCCCGAATTCAGCCATTTAATGATCACGCGTCCATGCACATCTGCGCCAGGATTGTTATACTGGAA
>JASFNY010000188.1:0-4701 GCA_050116795.1 Thiohalophilus sp. | reverse complement strand
AAGGAGACCAGTGCCAGTTCGCGCGGATCGATTCCGCGTTGTACCGACATTACCCGCAGGGCATGTGCCATGTGTTCATTGGCCAGGCGCAGGATACCTTCTGCCGCAGCTTCGACCGAAAGTCCCAGCGAATGCGCAATGTTTTGTACCGCTGCCCTGGCCGCAGTTACGTCCAGTGACATGTTACCGCCGAGAAATGCCCCGGGACGCAAACGGCCCAGTACCAGGTTGGCATCGGTGACCGTGGCCTGAGTACCACCACGACCGTAGCAGGCCGGGCCGGGATCGGCGCCCGCCGATTCCGGACCAACCTGCAACAGGCCACCGGCATCAACAGAAGCCAGTGAGCCACCGCCGGCACCGATGGTATGCATGTCCACCATCGGTACCGCCACCGGGTAATCCCGAATCGTACCCTCGGTCGTCAGTTTAAGTTCGCCGTCTATCAGAGCAACGTCGGTCGAGGTTCCGCCCATGTCAAAAGTCAGCAGCCGTGATTGCCCCAGTTGTTTACCGAGATAACCGGCTGCCGCCAGACCACCGGCCGGGCCGGACAACAACATGTGCACCGCTTCGTCGCCTGCCTGTTCCGAGGCGATAGTTCCGCCTGAACTTTGCATAACAGTGATGTGCGCCTGTGGTATCCCCGCCTGCAGACGCTGCAGGTAACCCTTGACCCGCGGTCCGACGCAGGCATTCAGCCAGGTCGTCATACCGCGTTCATATTCCTTGTATTCGGGTAGCACACGCGATGAGCGGGAAACAAATATTTCTTCAGGCAGTATGGCCTCGATCTGTTTCTCGAAACGATCATCAAGGTAAGAGAACAACAGGTTAATGGCGACGGCTTCCGGTTGCAGTCGTGCGATCTCTTCACGCAACTCTTGCAAATCCGCCTCATCTAACGTTTCAATCACACTGCCGTCAGCCGCGAGCCGGCCACCGGTCTCGAGGCAGAGTTCACGCAGTACGGGAGGCGGGATTGTCTGTGGTTGCAAGTTGTACAGCTCACGCCGGGTCTGGCGACCGATACTCAGCATGTCACCCATACCACGATTGGTAATAAACACGGCGCGGGCGCCCTTGCCTTCGAGCACCGCGTTGGTTGCCACAGTGGAACCATGTACCATATAAACAGGCGTCGCTTGCTCAACCTGATCCAGTTGCAGATCCCGCACACCCTGCAGTATCGCCTGTTCCGGTGCATTCGGTGTTGACAATACCTTGTGCGTGGTGATGACGCCGTCCCGGTACAGAACAAAATCGGTAAAGGTGCCGCCGGTGTCGACACCAAGCAATATATTCATGGAGAATGGATCCTGTGCGCTTCGAGCCGTCATTGTATCATCCTGCAATCGATCAGCATGGTAATACGGTAAATATGGCGTGAAAGAATTCGCAATCCGGCATACCGGGCTTGTCTGTACTGAACAGAAGCATATAATTTCAGACCAGTTCTGGTGCAGAGACAATAACTTCCAATAATCATGTCCGTATGTCGAATGACAATCTGATCAGCGTGGAACATCTGTATCGCCGCTATGCGAACTTGCTGGCGGTCAATGACGTCAGCTTCCAACTGGCGCGAGGTGAAGTACTCGGGTTTCTCGGTCCCAATGGCGCGGGCAAAACCTCGACCATGCAGATGATCACCGGTAACCTGGCACCGACCAGCGGCCGTATCCTTATCGACGGCATTGATCTGCTGGATCGCCCAAAACAAGCCAAAGCGGAAATTGGCTATCTACCCGAACAACCTCCGCTATATCGTGAACTGACCGTGGATGAATATCTGCGGTTTTGCGCACGACTCAACCGGCTTCGTCGCGATGCCGTCAGCCAGGCAGTGGACCGCGCCAAACAACGCTGCGGTCTCGAACAGGTCGGCAAAAGACTCATCAATAATCTGTCCAAGGGCTATCAGCAACGGGTCGGTATCGCGCAGGCAATCATCCACTCGCCTCAGGTCGTCGTACTGGATGAGCCTACCGTGGGTCTGGATCCGATTCAGATTCGTGAAATTCGCCAACTGATCCGCGAACTTGGACAGGAACACGGCGTAATTCTATCGACCCATATCCTGCCGGAAGTGCAGATGACCTGCGACCGTGTTCAAATTATCAATCGTGGGCAACTGGTGTTCAGTGACAACATCGATAATCTGAATCAGCACATGCAATCAACCAGTCTGATACTGGGCCTCCATCAACCACCGGATCAGGCCACCCTCTCGGCTTTGCCTAGCATCAACGAAGTGCAGGTCCTGGGCGATAACCGCTTTCGCCTGACTCACGCCAGCGAAGACAATCCGGGTGAAGCAGTTGCCAAACAGGCGGTAGAACATGAATGGGGCCTGTTCGAACTGACTCCGGAATACCAGACCCTGGAACAGATCTTCGTTGAGATCGCCAGTTCCGAGCAGCATGCTACGGAGGATAGTACCGCATGATGATCCTGACCCTGGCACAACGTGAACTGCGCAGCCTGTTCCTCTCGCCACTGGCCTGGTCGATTCTGGCGATAATGCAGGCAGTTCTGGCCCTATATTTCCTGTTTAACCTGGATTATTTCTTATCTATTCAAGCGCAACTCCAGGATTTGGAATCGCCACCCGGAGCGACCGAACTGGTGATCGCGCCCCTTTATGGTATTGCGGGGTTTATCTCCATGATTATCGTCCCGCTGCTGACCATGCGATTAATCAGTGAAGAACGGCGCAATCGCAGTATCGCCCTCTTGTTCAGTGCCCCGGTGTCTATGACTGAGATCATCCTCGGCAAATACCTGGGGCTGCTGGGCTTTCTGTTATTGGCCATAGGACTGATTAGCTTGATGCCATTATCACTATTACTCGGAGGGCCGTTAGACTATGGCCTGCTATTGGCACTGATTCTGGGACTGTTCTTCCTGCTTGCCTGTTTTGCCGCCGTTGGACTGTTTTTCTCCACTCTAACAGCTCAGCCAATTATCGCTGCGATTAGCACCATCGGTTCATTACTGTTGTTATGGATTATCGATTTATCCGGATATCAGTCTGGAGAATCGGTAACCAGCAGTTTGCTGGCATATATATCGATCAAACGACACTTTGAAACGCTCAGCCTGGGCAGTGTCAATTCATCGGATATTGTCTACTTTGTATTGTTTATCACGCTGTTTCTGGTATTGGGTATACGTCGACTGGATGCTGATCGACTACAACATTAATCGCGGAAACTGAATATTCATGCAAGTCACGCATAAAAGCCGCATACAGATACGATTGCAGAATATTGCTTTCGTAGTTCTGTTCCTGATGGTTATCGGTCTGCTGGCCTGGCTCGGCAAACATTATAACTACGAAAGCGACTGGACCGCCTCGGGGCGTCATACCCTGTCGGAAGCCACGGTAAAAATACTGGAACGTATGAAAGGACCGGTCGATATATTGGCGTTTATAAACAATAAAAACTATTCAGCAGTGCAACGTGATTTGGACGACATGCTGCAACTTTATCGCCAACATAAGGAAGACATACGGGTACGATACATCGACTCCATTGCTGATCCTGACAAGGCCCGGAAATATAATATCAGCGAGTATGTTGAGCTGGTTGTTACTTACAACAGCCGTACTGAACATGTTAAATCCTTAAGCGAAGAAAACCTGACCAATACCCTGCAACAACTGATGCGTTCGGGTGACAGACATATCGTCTTTCTGTCAGGTCATGGAGAACGAAGCCCCGATGGTAAAGCCAACCATGATTATGGCAATTTCGTCGGCTACCTTAACAGCAAGGGGATCCGGACCAGCACGCTCAAGCTGGGAGAAGATCCCGAAATCCCTGCAAATACCGCAGCGCTGGTTATTGCAGGACCACAATTAGACTATCTCCCCGGGGAAGTTGAGCTGATTCGTGATTACCTGAAGCAAGGTGGCAATCTATTGTGGCTGCACGATCCGGGGAAACTTCATGGACTGCAGCCTTTATTGCAAGACCTCGGGCTGGAGTTTGTGAAAGGTACGGTAGTGGATCCATCTACCCGGTTATACGGTATCAATGATCCGACATTTGCGGTAATCGCCAACTACAGTCAGAGTAATCATCCGATAACTCGAAACTTTCGTTTTATGACGCTCTTCCCACGTGCCGCGGCTATCAAGCTTGAGCCACGGAACAATTATGAAACCACGGCATTCCTGCAGACCGTTCCTCGCAGCTGGGCCGAAACGGGCAAATTAGATGGCATAGTCAACTTCGACCAGGGCAGCGATACCGCCGGCCCCCTGAACATCGGGGTCACCTTGCAGCGAGAAGTCGATGCGAAACAGGGCGACCAACGAATCGTTGTACTGGGTGACGGCGATTTTCTCGCCAACGCTTACCTGGGCAACCAGGGTAATCAGGATATGGGATACAACATTATCAACTGGCTGAGTCATGACGATAACTTTATCGATATACCGGCACGTGTTGCGCCGGATATGGCATTGACGCTCGACTCCACTACCTGGTCGATTCTTGGGCTGCTTTTCCTGTTTGGTCTGCCGTTACTGTTACTGGGCTATGGCCTGTTTATCTGGTGGCAACGACGTAAGCAATGATGCGTTCGCGCCTGCTACTCAATCTTGTCCTGCTTGTGGTTGTTACCGGCCTCGTGATTCTGGTCTTCAAAACTCCAAAAAATAAAGACGTAGCACCGGTAACACATCTCACA
>JASFNY010000187.1:0-4708 GCA_050116795.1 Thiohalophilus sp. | reverse complement strand
GGCTGTCATTCGAGCCATGGATGCCGCACGCCAGGTGGGCATGGTGAAGCTGACCTTTGCAACGCGAAAATCAGACGAGAAATAATAACCAATGAATCCATCGTCCGGCGACAATACCGACGGGATTAAAATATATCGTCGGCTGCTCGGCTATGCATTTCCTTACTGGAAAGTATTCTTGATTGCAGTACTCGGGATGGTGATCTTCTCGCTTACCGAGGGTGCTTTTGCCAAATTGATTGAGCCGATGGTCGACGGAAGTTTTGTCGGCAAGGACCCGGAGACAATCAAATGGGTCCCTATTCTGATGATTATCGTATTTGCCTTCCGTACGGTCGGTAGTTTCCTGTCCGAGTACGGTATGGCATGGATTGCCCGCAGCGTGATTCGCAATCTTCGTAGTTTGGTTTTTGACAGGCTTCTGCGACTGCCTATCGGGTTTTATGACACCACTTCCTCCGGTGGGCTGCTCTCGAAAATGGTCTATGACATCGAACAGCTCGCGGATGCCTCTTCCAGTGTTATTACTACGCTGATTCGCGATTCTCTGACTATCCTGGTTTTGCTCGGGCTAATGATGTATCTCAGTCTGACACTGACGTTGATCCTGCTGATTGTTATTCCTGTTATCGCTGTGGCCGTGGTTCTGGTCAGCCGCCGTTTTCGTAAACTGAGTTACCGCATTCAACGTTCCATGGGCGATGTTTCCAATGTTACTGAGGAGGCCATCGAGGCCAACCGCGAAATAAAGATCTTTGGCGGCCAGGAATATGAATCCGGGCGCTTCGAAGAGGTCAATACCTATAATCGGCGTCAGCATCTGAAGCTGGTAGCCACGAATGCCATCAGCTCGCCTTTGATCCAGCAAATCGTTGTGACGGCCTTTGCAGGGATTGTTTACATTGCCACCAAGCCGGGATTTCTCGATGAGATGACCGTGGGCAAGTTCATGTCTTTCATGCTGGCCATGATTCTGCTGTTGCAACATGCCAAGAAACTCACCACCATCAATGCCCAGTTGCAGCGCGGTATTGCTGCTGCTTTTAGCGTATTCACCTTCATCGATACCGAGCCAGAATCCGATACCGGTTACCGTACACTCGAGAAGGTGCAGGGCAAGGTCAGTTACCAGGATGTGACCTTCAGCTATACCGACGATCAGTCATCACCGATTCTGCAGGATATCGATCTGACAATCGAGGCCGGACAAAGCGTCGCGTTTGTTGGTCGTTCAGGAGCGGGTAAATCCACGCTGGTCAGCCTGTTGCCGCGATTTTATGAAGTGCAGCAGGGAAAGATATTGATCGACGATGTGGATATTCGGGAGGTGACTCTGCCCAGTTTGCGCAGTCAGATCGCGCTGGTCAGCCAGCATGTCACCCTGTTCAACGACACGATTGCCCATAATATTGCCTATGGAGCACTGGATACAGCGGATGAAAAGGCTATCAAAGAGGCGGCGAGGGCCGCCTATGCCCTGGACTTTATCGAGCGACTGCCACAGGGGTTCGATACCATTGTCGGTGAAAACGGTGTGTTATTATCCGGAGGACAGCGTCAGCGACTGGCGATTGCGCGTGCCATTCTCAAGGATGCCCCGATCCTGATCCTGGACGAGGCCACCTCCGCGCTGGATACCGAGTCTGAAAGATATATACAGAGTGCAATTGAGCACCTGATGAAAGATCGGACTACTCTCGTCATAGCGCATCGTTTGTCGACAATCGAGAAAGTAGACAAGATCGTGGTGCTTCAAGGCGGCCGCATCGTCGAAGCCGGACGGCATGAAGAGTTGCTTGCCGAGGGTGGGCATTATGCCAACCTGCATGACATGCAATTTGGATCGAATTAATAATTACCTGGAAGCCAGAACGTGTTGCAACAAAAAGTGCAGAAATTGTGGCAAACCCGGTCAGTTTTGACAGTCCTGCTGTTGCCCCTCAGCGGGCTGTTCTGTGCACTGGTCTGGTTGCGTCGCAAGGCTTATCAAATAGGTTTGTTGTCTCGCAAGCGTGTTCCGGTCCCGGTTATCGTGATCGGCAACATCACTACCGGTGGGACAGGTAAAACACCGCTGGTGATTGCCGTAATTAATATACTAAAGGAAGCGGGTCTCAAACCCGGGATCATCAGCCGGGGTTATGGTGGCAAGGCTCGTACCTGGCCGCAACAGGTTCGTCCCGATGCCGATCCGGTTATTGTCGGTGACGAACCGGTAATCATCGCCCGGCGTACGGGTTGCCCGATGGCGGTTGGTCCAAACCGTTATCGCACTGCCAATGCGCTGCTCAAGCACCACCATTGTGATGTCATCATTAGTGACGATGGTCTGCAGCACTATGCCATGCAACGTGACATCGAAGTAGTGGTAATCGATGGTATGCGTCGCTTTGGTAATCACTGGTGTTTGCCCGCCGGGCCGCTTCGCGAGCCTGTCTCACGACTGAAAGAAGTTGATTTGATCGTTACTAACGGCGAGCCTGTCGGCGATGAATATCCCATGGACTACGTGGGTCGAACCTGGGTGAATGTCAGTGATGCATCCCAGACTGCAGAGATGAGCCGCTTCAAGGATAAAAAGGTACATGCCATCGCTGGTGTGGGTAATCCGCAACGATTTTTTAATATGTTGAGAGAAGAAGGCATAACGGTTGTCGAACATAACTATCCGGACCATTATATTTTCCGTCGCGAAGACTTTAATTTTGATGAAAAGTTGCCAATCTTGATGACGGAAAAAGACGCCGTAAAATGTGAGCGCCTGGGGCTGGAAGACACCTGGTATGTGCCGATTCAGGCGCAGATCAAGCGTAAATTCAAAGAACATCTGCTGAATATTCTGGAGGCCAAACGTGGACAAAAAACTGCTTGATATACTGGCCTGTCCGGTCTGCAAAGGGCCGCTGGTGTACAACAAGGATAACCAGGAACTGATCTGCAAGGCCGATCGACTGGCTTACCCGATTCGGGATGATATTCCGGTTATGCTGGAAGATGAAGCCCGGCAACTGTCGGCCGAAGAGGAAGTTTGAGCCGCGAGTGAGATTTACTCCAGTTCCAGGGCAAGAAACTGCGGATGGATTTCCTGTTTGTCACGGCTCAGGACCGGGACAGTAAAGGTCTCGGGAACGCGTCGACTGGCCTCGCCATGTTGATTGGATTGCACCGGTTTATGATCACCCTGGCTCTGTAATACCAGGGAAGGGCCATCCTCCAGTACCTCGATGACCTGACATTGAATACCATTGTGCACGACATGTAATCCGATCATGCCGCGCAACTGTTCGAGGGTGATCGTGATTTCGCTCATGTTGCAATTATAGTTGCATTATGGCGGATATCAGGCTGCATAGTCTTTGAGTCTGACTGGCTGACGTCGTGCTCCCCATGTTCCGGGTTGTGGTTCGAACACCCCGGCGCAGGATGTCCCGCACTGGTTACATTTTCCATCCTCAGTAAGGTTCCATTCGCCCAGAACATACCAGTCACGTCCGATCAGCTTGTTACCGCACTGATGGCAGTAAGTGCTACCGCCGGCTTCATCATGCACGTTTCCGGTGTATACATAATGCAGGCCGTTCTGCATGGCAATATTGCGTGCCCGGGTTAAAGTGGCTGCCGGAGTTGGCGGCACATCCATCATTTTGTAATCGGGATGAAAAGCGCTGAAGTGCAGGGGAACATCCGGACCCAGTTCATTAATGATCCACTGGCTTAATTCATTGAGTTCCTTGTCCGAGTCATTCCTGTCCGGTATCAACAGGGTCGTAATTTCCAGCCAGACATTGGTTTCATGCTTGATGTACTTGAGTGTGTCCAGAACCGGTTCCAGGTGTCCACCGGTCAGCTTGTAGTAAAACTGTTCGGTGAAGCCCTTGAGATCGACATTGGCAGCGTCCATGTACTGGTAGAATTCGGCGCGCGGTTCCGGTGTGACATAACCCGCGGTGACTGCCACCGACTTGATGCCTTTTTCGTGACAGGCCCTGGCAACATCAATAGCGTATTCATGAAAGATAACCGGATCGTTATACGTGTAGGCAACGCTACGACAACCCAGTTCCTCGGCGGCTTTCGCGATTAACTCGGGTGAGGCTTCATCGGCCAGGGTGTCGATTTCCCGGGATTTGCTGATATCCCAGTTCTGACAGAACTTGCAGGCCAGGTTACACCCGGCAGTCCCAAAGGACAGAACGGGCGTGCCGGGCAGAAAATGGTTGAGTGGTTTTTTCTCTATGGGATCGATGCAATAGCCGCTGGACCGACCATAGGTGGTCAGCATGATCTGGTCGTTGATATTCTGGCGTACGAAACAGAGTCCGCGCTGTCCTTCGTGCAACTTACAAAATCGCGGACACAGGTCACACTGAATGCGGCCATCATCGAGCTTGTGCCAGTAGCGGGTGGGGACGGTATCTTGCATGGCGATCCAGGAATCTGCTGTGTCTGTCTACTAAATATAGGGCGCATCGTGTCGAATTCAAACCGTCAGGTACAAAATACCCTGATATGAGCCATCAGGAACGGAAAAGCAGATCAGGCGCCAGAACTGGCTGCCGTATTGTCCCCGGGTGGGTTTTCCAGCAGGGCCTTGAGCTCCGGGATGCATGAACCGCAGTTGGTGCCGGCGCGCAGTCGTTCACCAATCGCGTCCACGCTGTCGAGACCTTCCTCACGGATCGACTTGCACAGGGTATTGCGTCCGACA
>JASFNY010000186.1:0-4721 GCA_050116795.1 Thiohalophilus sp. | reverse complement strand
AGGCCCAGTTTCTGAGCCCGTTGTTCGAGAAGTTCGGGATCGGCGATCGCCACCAGCGGGACTGGCCGGGTCTGCTGGGCTAGCTGGATAACCAGATCGGGGCCGATCCCGGCCGGTTCGCCCGGCGTCAGCGCCAGGGTATGCGGCCTCGGGCTCACTGGTTTAACCGATAATCCACATAGGCCTCGGCGCGAATCTGGCGTAGCCATTGCTCGATGGCCTCATCACTTTTGCGCTCGTGGATGGCCTTGCGGGCCTGTATGCGTTCGTATTGTTGGGTGTCATCATGCTTGCGACGCGAGATGACCTCGACAATGTGCCAGCCGTAGCGGGTCTGGAAGGGCTGGCTGATTTCACCCGGTTTGAGCCGATTTACCGCGGCCTCGAAGCGCGGCACCATGCTGCCGGGATTGAACCAGCCCAGGCTCCCGCCGTTGGCGGCAGTGGTGGTGTCGTCCGAATTGGCCCGCGCCAGATCGGCGAAACTTTCACCCTGGATAATCCGTTCACGCAGGCGCAGCAGCCGCTGGCGGGCATCTGTATTGGATACCAGCTGGTTGGGCCGAATCAGGATATGCCGGGCCAGGGTCTGCTCGACAATTCGGCGCTTTTCCGGGCTGCGCCGGTCGAGCAGTTTGAGAATGTGAAACCCGCTGGAGCTGCGCATCGGCTCGCTGATATCACCCGGCTTCATTCCGACGATAACATCGGCCATCGCTGAAGGCAGTTGTCCTCCCTTGCGCCAGCCCAGATCGCCCCCCTGCAGGGCGTTCTGGCCACTGGAGACGGCGACCGCGGTCTGGTGGAAATCGGCGCCAATCTGCAGGCGGTTGTAGACCTGGTCGGCCTTGTTGCGGGCCTGCTCAATCTGGGCCGGGGTCGCGCCTTCGGGTACGGCAATCAGGATATGGGCCAGATGAAACTCATCGTTCAGGCCCTGACGGTTTTTCAGGTTGGTCAGGTAATTATCAACTTCCTGCTCTGTGATATTGACCGATTCAGCAATCTTCCTTTTGCGTAACTGGCTGACGATGATCTGGTCACGAATATATTCCCGGAAAGAGGCAAAACTCGTCCCGTCACGGCTCAGGACCTGCTGGAACTGGGGCAAGCTGAGATTATTCTCTTTAGCGATATTATTGATTACCTGATTGACCGTCTCGTCATCGACGCGGATACCGACTTTCTCGGCCAGCTGCAGCTGCAGTTTCTCAATCACCATGCTTTCCAGGACCTGCCGTTCAAGGACCTCTTTTTCAGGGAGGCGCTGGCTCTGCTCGGCCGCCTGATTCTTGACCTGCTGCAGGCGCTGGTCCAGTTCGACCCGGGTAATCACATCGTCGTTGACGATAGCAACCACGTTATCGAGTTCCTGGACGTTAGCGGCAAAAACGGTAGTAGGAAGCCATAACAGGCTGAAAAACAAGCCAAAAATCAGGTGTTTCATGATGGAAGAAAAGCGGTTAACAACAGGGCGACAAGCATAACACAAGCGGCCCCCGGCTATGCCAGGATTCAGCACACGGGCGGCCTATTCGCCGACACTGGCCAGTCCCTTGAGCTCAAGAACCAGCAATATGGTTTTGTCCTCTGGCCGGTCTTCGCTGAGAAATCGACGCCCGGCCTCCAGGCTGAGCCCCCAGCAACAGCTGTCGTAGCGGACGCCAAAGGTGGATTCCAGTTCGCGCTGATTGTCCAGGTCGTACAGGCGCCGGCCCTGAAATTGCCAGCGCGGATTGAGCCGCCAGTCAAAGCGAACTTCATTGGTCTCCAGCAGATCGCGGTTGAAGCGATAGGCCGCGGTCAAAGACAGATCATCGAACGGTGTATATCGCAGCCGGGCATTGCCCACAGAGATTTTTTCGGTTTGCGGTGTCCAGGTCAGGTCGCTGTTAAACTGCCAGTGCCGGTTGGGGCTCGCATTCAGTTCGGCCACGATATCCGAGCGCTGGTTGGTTTCCGCTACATCACCGGGAAGAGTGACACGGCGATCCTCGAAATAATAGATCTGGGCCAGGCGGGCCATCAGTAACTCCTGGCCACTTTGCTTGCTGATCAGGCGGGTGGTGAGGGCGGCCGTTACCTGGTTGGTGTCGCCGATACGATCGATACCTTCGAAGCGGTTGGCACGAAACGGGTTATTGACATTAAAACCATAGAGGCTGCTGTCGAATACCGGCAGGTCAGACTGCTCCCGATAGGGTATGTAGGCATAGAACAGCTGTGGCTCCAGGGTATGCAGTATCGCTGTGTCACTGACCCGGGTATCCCGCTCAAAAAACAGTCCGCTGTTGAAACTGAATATCGGGACCGTGCGAGTAAGATCTGTCTCGCCTGCGGTAGTGGCCGGATCAAGATTGTACTGAGTGTAATAAAGCTCCAGTTTCGGTTCAGCAAAACCGTAAACATTCCGTAACGGCAGACTGATAGAAGGTGCTACGTTAAACCGTTCTCCTTCCACGAATGCAGGAGCGTTGCGGTGTTCGAACTGTACCCATTCAGCATTCAGATCGTAATTAAAGGAATTATCCTGTTGCCGGAAGCGGGTTTGAAAACCGAATTGGGGCAGTCGTTGATACATCTCATCGCCATTGATGACCTGGTAGCTCTGCGCCAGCGAGGTGAATTGCCAGCTGTCGGCGTTATAGGTCAGCTGGCCTCGACGGGGGAGATGAGTCACACTTGATTCATTGAGGTTATCGCCGAAATCGAACAGGTGGTCGGTATCGCCCACGTAATTGTAGTCGACCAGGCTGCTCCAGCCCCTGTCTGCATTGCCGTGATGTTGCCAGCGAAATCGTTCACGATTATCGCCGTAGATCTTGTCATCCGGGAGATAATGCAGGTCGACCTGACCGTCACTTGCAGATGTAAGGTAACGGAACTCGTTTTCCAGCATGGTTCCACGCTTGCTCATATGGTTGACGGTGATCGTCGCATCCATCTGCGGTGCAATGTTCCAGTAGAACGGTAGGATGACCTGGGTACCATGGTTGTCCGAATTCCCGATAGAGGGGTACAGCAAACCGCTAAGGCGCTCTTCACCAATCGGAAAACGCATATAGGGTAAATAGATAAACGGCACGCCCTTGAAACTGACGACAACATTTTTTGCCGTACCCTGACGGTTTTCATTGTCCAGCATGATATGGCCGGCGCTCAGTAACCAGTCCGGGTCTCCGATGTCGCAGGTAGTATAGGTTGCGTCTTCCAGCTCGGTCCGATATTTGTCCAGCACGTTTATGTGCTTGGCCTGACCCTGCTGGTTATTGGCTGTACGATAAGTCGCCCCTGAAATCCGGCCGGCTCCAGTCGCCATTGCTATGTCCGCCTGCTCACCCGTGATCAGCAGGTCATTCTGCAACAGGCGCACATCACCTTCGGCATGCACGCTGTCTAACTGGCGATCATAATCGACCTGCTGTGCGTTCAACTGGCTTTGTCCACGGGTGACTACTACGTCACCACGAAATGCACTGGTAGTTTCGAGCTGGATATCGGCACTGTCGGCCTCGATATGGGTGCGTTGATCATCTGTTTGGTCCTGGACCCGGGGGAGCGGTGTCCGCATGTGGGGAGGGCACAGCCCGTCATTCGCCTGGGCGGCATGCTGCGACTGTGCCTGTTCGGTATCCGTCTCGCCTCTCAGCGGCGTGCTCCACGTCAGCGCAGTGACCAGCAGTCCTGCGCAAACAAGTGTGATGCGGCCGAATGGGTATTGATGGGAGGATTGCTGCAACACGGACCTCAGGGTAGTTGTTCCGGGCATATGCCGCGCCGGGCGGTCTGATTATGGTATCTTGATATTATACATGGGCATTATACATGGCCAGGGCGGGATCAACCCATGCCGGATTCGATCAAATTCGATGCGGTGGAGCCAGTGATACATGTCACACAGTATAATTCAGAAGACAGGGCTGAAAGTCGAGGACGCATTGGATAAGCGGTTACAACAACTAGAGCAATGGCTGCGGGAGCAGGGTTATAGCAGCTTCGAGATTGAGCCGGCTTCGGCCGATGCCAGCTTCCGTCGTTATTTTCGTGTTCGTCACGAAGGTCAGAGCTTTATCGTGATGGATGCTCCCCCGGAACAGGAAGATATTCGACCATTTATTCGTGTCGCTGAATTACTACACGAAGCGGGCATGCATGTGCCGCAACTGATGGCCAGCAATATAGAGCAGGGTTTTTTACAACTTGGCGATCTGGGCAGTGAACTCTACCTTCCGGGATTGAATGACCGGACAGTGGACAGGCTGTATGAAGACGCCATGTCGGCACTGTTGAGCTTGCAACAGCACCCTGCACCGGACTGGTTGCCGCCCTATGATCATCGCCTGTTGATGCAAGAGATGCAGTTGTTTAATGACTGGTACCTGCAGCGCCATCTGGGGCTGAAGCTCAGTACACAACAGGAAGAAATTCTGCAACGAAGTTTCGAACATCTGGCCGATGTGGCATTGTCACAACCAAAGGTCATTGTTCATCGTGATTATCATTCCCGTAACCTGATGCTGGCTGATCCGAATCCGGGTGTGCTCGATTTTCAGGATGCAGTTATCGGACCGGTTACCTACGATCTCGTCTCACTGTTACGCGACTGTTACATCAGCTGGTCGAAGACTCAAATCGAACAGTGGGTCGAAGGCTATTTTCGTCGTGCGCAACAGGCGAACATCATTGGCCCGCAGGTACAACTCCAGGAGTTCATACGCTGG
>JASFNY010000185.1:0-4731 GCA_050116795.1 Thiohalophilus sp. | reverse complement strand
CAGGTTACCACGGGCCATCATGCCAGAGTTGTAAACGTGGCAATCGGCACAGGCCATGTTCAGCTGACCGCGCTTGGCATAGAAGTGATGCTTGCCTTCTTCGTAGATGGCCAGGGCGCGCTTGTCGTTAGGAATAACGACATTCTGCTTCTGACCGCGTGAGGTATAGGCCATGTAGGCAGAGATGGCAGCGAAGTTGCCCTTACCGAAACGCAGTTTTTCAGCTTTCAGGTCAACTTTTTTACGCTTCAGGCAGGCCATCAGGTCGCCTTCCAGAGTACGCACGCTGCCTGATTTGCTGTCGAAGTACGGATAGTGCTGCTTGATGCCTTTGCCGCCGTTCTTGAAGCAGCTGCCCAGATTGTATTTTGCAAACAGGGCTTTCCCTTTATCGACACCGGCTTCGTACGGCGGGAATTCTTCCATTGCTTCCCATTCGTAACGACGCACCTGGTCGATGGCATAGATGCCGTCGGAAAATTCCTGCAGTTTGACGCCAGGAAACTTCTTGTAGAAGTACTGACGGAAGTGGTTCAGATCGCTTGCCGGGTCTGTTTTGGCAACTGCCGGGGCAGAGGCACCACCCAGAACCGAAAGCGCTGCAATAGCGATTATCAGTTTTCTCATTGTTATAACTCCTGTCATCCTGTTGGATTGACTCGTTGATTACTTAACTTTGACGCTCAGGGAGTCTTTTTCTCCCTTGTTGTCGACCCAGCTGATGGACACGTCATCCCCCTGCTTGCCGCCAGTGAACTGGTAAGACAGGTAAGGGTTCTTGGAGACGGCCGGTCCCCACTGTGCGAGCACGACTTCTTTGCCGTTGTGCTTGCAGCTGACTTCCTGGATGTAGTGGGCCGGAATTTTGTCACCGGTTTTCTTGTCTTTACGCAGACCGGTTTCCATAACATGGGTAATCAACGACTTGACCGTGACGGTGTCCCCTTTGAGGGTCGCCCGGGCTCGGATACTCTTAGCCATAATCTTGTCCTCTTAAATTCGATTCGTTTCGAGGTCGGGCTTAACCGCCGCAACCGCCGATGGTGACTTTGACTTCTTTGCGGGCCGAGTAGGCCTTGCCGCCGGTTTTGACCACGGCAATCACGTTGGAAGTCTTGGCCATCTTGATGCGGGTGGAGACATAGCCTTTAGCGCTGCCAGCCAGCTTGAAGTTGGCGGCCAGCGGGGTGCCGTTTTTCTCGGCGATAATGGCGATCTCTTCCACACCACCGATCCCGGTTTCGACTGACACGGGGACCACGGCGCCATTTTCGGCGATGTCCGGGGCCTTGATGGAGATGTCAGACGAAGGTTCGGTCTGGGCGGAACCGAACAGGTCGCTCATGGCCGCTTGCATGTCTTTGGCTTCGAAAGCCGACTTGGGCCAGGCGGCCATGACGGCGCTGGGGGTCAGCAGGCCGGCACTGACGGCGACCGCGACGGTGCCACTGGCCAGACTGCCTTTCAGAAAGGTTCTACGTTGCATTATTGTTTTCCTCCACTTGCCGGAATTTAAAGGGTGTAAACCCATTCGGTAATAGCATCAATTTCTTCATTGCTCAGGATTTTGTGCTTGCCAAAGGGAGGCATGATGCTGTTGGGATTAGCCTTGGTCGGATCGGCAATCTGCTCACGCAGTTTGGCCTTGTCCGGGAAGCGGGCTTTCATGGCAACCAGCGGCGGACCGATGTTACCGGGCAGGTGGGCGCCTTCGTAGCTGTGGCAAGCGAAGCAGTTGCCTTTCTTGCGGTTTTCAGCAATTTTTTTGCCTTGTTCTGCACTGGCAGCGACTGCAGTGCTGGGTGCCACGATTGCCATGGAACCGAGCAACATAGCAACAGTACTGGCGGCAGCTATGAGTTTAGCGGGTTTCCGCATGGTCTCCTCCTCATTGAAGTTAGAGATGGGTCAGTATTTGCTGACGGTCTTATTATTGTGGACGCTCACCGAGCAGATGAGACTTACACCTCGTTAAGGTTCATAGCATACAGATTGAGAACCTAATAGCAAGTACCGCCAGTGTGTTTCAGTAAATAAGCTATAGCTAATTTACTGATTCGCTGAACGCGTACCGTGCACGACAGTGTAGAGGAAACCGGGGTGGATTGTCAGGGGAGATTCTCAAGTGCAGCGACTTCATTTTTCAGCTCTTCGAGTCGGGCTTCCGCACGGGCCGTTTCGTAAAAATTAAGTGAATTTGTTTTTAGTGCCAGTGTGAACTGGGTGATGGCCTGATGTGAAAGACCGGTACGGTAATAGTATTCACCCAGTGCAATCTGTGCCTGTGCCGAATTACCGAGCTGGTCTTCTGCCTGGGCCAACAACTGGTAGAAGCGCGGCTTGCGATCCGGCTCACGCAGGAATTCATGCAGAACCTGTTTGGCAGTTTCCGGCTGTTGGGCTTTGATCAGGGTCTCCACATAGCCCAGTGTTAACGCCGGGTTTTGTGGATAAAGTTTTAGTGCCGCACGATAGTGGTTAAGCGCGATATCCTGCTTCCCCTGGGCGGCATCCAGCCGGGCGCGGGCGAGTAGAAAGGCGATCCGTTGGGGTTCCTTTTTTAGCAGGCGATCCAGTTCCTGTGCGGCGAGAGCATAGTCGCGAGTTTCGATCAGGCTGAGCACGTAGCCATAGCGCTCCGAAGTTTTGTTCAGATAGCGGCCCGACTTCAGATTGGAGGCAAACTCGTCGCGCAGGGCAACCGGCTCCCTGGTGGTCAGCACCTTGATGCGGTTGCGCATCAGATGGAACGTTTCTGCATCTTCATGCAAGGTGGTGTGATAATCGCGTGCCCGGTCGCGCGCGTCGGCGATACGGGTTTCATTGACAGGATGAGTGCGCAGAAATTCCGGGCCTTGCGGACCATACAGCCGGCTCGACTTGTGCAGTTGTTCAAAGAATGTCGCCATGCTGCCGGGATCGTAGCCGGCCTTGGCGAGCAGTTCGATACCAAGGTGATCGGCTTCCTTTTCATTGGCGCGGGTAAAATTGATTTGGCTCTGAATGTTGCCGGCGGTGGCCGACGCGATAGCAGCCTGGCCCAATTCAGGATTATCCCCGCCCAGAACTATGGCGGCGATGATGGCAGCCAGAATCGGCAGGCTACTATTGCCACCGAAATCATAGGCGCGTGCATGATGTCGCTGGGTCACATGGGCAATTTCGTGGGCCATTACCGAGGCCAGTTCGCTTTCGCTACGGGTTGCGAGGATCAAACCGTAATGCACACCGATGTATCCACCAGGCAGGGCAAAGGCATTGATGTTGTCGTCGTCGATCAGAAAGAAATGAAAATCGGTCATATCGCTGTTGCCGGCAGCGATCAGTTTATAACCCAGATGGTTAAGGTAGCTGTCTATGAGCGGATCATTAATGATGCTGCCACTGCGCTGAATGTTTCGCATCACGGTCCTGCCGACCCGTTTTTCTTCGATCGGCGTCGCTACCCCGGCAGCCGCATCGCCGATGTCGGGTAAATTGGACTCCGCCGGAACAGGCGCAGGAAATATCAGCAACAGGGTGAGAAGTAGCCAGCCTGGATGCAACCGGAAAGGATACAAAATGTCCGTTTAACCTCGTTATCAGTAGGGTAGTCAAATGATACGGGGATTTGCATGCTATGACGACCCGTCCCGGTGTGACCACTTAATACTGAGTAGGTTCGGCTCGAAATCATTTCAAGTTTCCAGTAGACTGTGCCGGCTTTTTTATGACCCTTATCAATTTAGGGTTATTACTGCAGCATTGTATACGGGAGGGACTCATGCAGGTATTCAAGGAGATCGAAGTTGCAGACCTGGTCAGTATGCTCGAGGATACGTCGCGCGATATCAGCTTGATCGATATTCGCAATCCTGCGGATGCGCAGGAGAAGATACCCGGTGCACTGAACATTCCGGTACACCGGTTACCGATAGAGCTGGTCGATGTAGCGGCGGAACAACTGGTCGTACTCTATTGCCAGTTAGGTTGGCGTTCTGCCAATGCCTGCGCCTATCTTTCCGCACGCGGTTTTGATAATGTCCATAACCTTCGTGGAGGGATTCAGGCCTGGAAGTCGAGTGGTCTGGCGGTGGCTTGAAGCCCTACCTGCATTGCTGGAATACCACAAAATTCTTGTGTTCTAAATCCAGTTGTCATATAAGTGTAGGATTGATTGCTAATATTGAATCAACCGTAATTTTCAACCTGTTAACCAACTCAAACTGATTTGAAGGAGAGATGACGATGGCTGACTTCGATCAAGAACTGGACGCATCAGGCCTGAATTGCCCGCTGCCGATCCTGCGTGCAAAGAAATCCCTGTCCGGTATGACCGGTGGGCAGGTGCTGCACATCATTGCAACTGATCCGGGTTCCGTGAAAGATTTTGAGGCCTTTGCCAAGCAGACTGGTAACGAGCTGATGGAATCCAAGGAAGAAGGCGGTAAGTTTTACTTCCTGATCAAAAAGGCCTAAACCTTAAATATATAAATAAAACACTACCGCTGTTACCGTGCCCGGCCAATGGCGGGTGGGTGACAGACATCGAGGTGCACTATGTCTAAAAAACTTGCCATTATCGCGACCAAGGGCACGCTGGACTGGGGTTATCCACCCTTCATCCTGGCCTCAACTGCGGCCGCGCTGGGCTATGAAGTCCAGATCTTTTTCACCTTTTACGGCTTGCAGCTTCTGAAGAAGAAAATCAACGTCAAGGTCAGCCCGCTGGGTAATCCCGGCATGCCGATG
>JASFNY010000184.1:0-4746 GCA_050116795.1 Thiohalophilus sp. | reverse complement strand
CGAAAGCAAGTCAGGCGGTGAATTCAGTTACCCGGTGCGCAATACTCATCGTTCGATCGGTGCGCGACTGTCAGGCGAGATCGCCGTGCGCCATGGTGATCAGGCTATGGAAAACAATCCCATCGTGCTGCGACTGAGCGGTACGGCAGGCCAGAGTTTCGGCGTCTGGAATGCCGGCGGCCTGCATATGTATCTCGAAGGAGATGCCAACGACTATGTCGGCAAGGGCATGGCCGGCGGCAAGCTGGTTCTTTACCCGCCAAAGGGAAGTTCTTTTGCCAGCCACAATACCACCATCATCGGCAACACCTGTCTGTACGGTGCAACCGGTGGCAAGCTGTATGCCGCGGGCACTGCCGGTGAACGATTCGGGGTACGTAACTCCGGATGTCATGCCGTGGTCGAAGGGGTAGGTGATCATGGCTGTGAATATATGACCGGCGGGCACGTGACCGTTTTGGGCAAGGCAGGGCTGAACTTCGGTGCCGCCATGACCGGTGGTTTTGCTTATGTGTACGATGAAGACAACAGCTTCGTCGATTGTGTCAGCCACGATGTCGATATTCACCGCATCGTACCGGAACACATGGAAGCCAACCGCAATCACCTGCGGGAAGTGATCGAGGAGTTTGTTCGCGAGACCGGCAGTGAGCGTGGTCGGACGATTCTCGATAACTTCGTCGATGAAGTCGGTCACTTCTGGCTGGTCAAACCGAAGGCCGCTTCGCTGGAGTCGTTGATGGACGATTTGCAGCGCCGCGCCGCATAACACACTTTTTATTTATGACAGTAACGTGCAGCCGGCACTGACCGGCTGCCCCAGCGGGCAGTTAGAGTAATCATGGGTAATACGTTTCAATTTTTACAGGTCAAGCGCGTCGATCCGGAGAAAAAGCCGGTCGAGCAACGGATCAAGGTGTATCGCGAGATCTATGGCGAGTTCGATGCCGAGACCGCGGCGCAACAGGCCGATCGTTGCCTGGAGTGCGGCAACCCCTATTGTGAATGGAAATGTCCGGTTCATAACTATATCCCTAACTGGCTGAAGTTGATCGCCGAGGGCAACATCACCGAAGCCGCAGAGTTGTCGCACCGGACCAACTCCTTGCCCGAGATCTGTGGCCGGGTCTGCCCGCAGGACCGGCTTTGCGAAGGGGCCTGTACCCTGAATGACGGTTTCGGTGCCGTGACCATCGGTTCCATAGAGAAGTACATCAGCGACACCGCTTTTGCACAGGGCTGGCGTCCGGATATGAGCATGGTCGAGCCGACCGGCAAGAAGGTCGCAGTGATCGGTGCCGGGCCGGCCGGGCTCGGTTGTGCCGACGTGCTGGCACGCAACGGCGTACAGGTGACCGTCTATGATCGTTATCCGGAGATCGGCGGCCTGCTGACCTTCGGCATTCCCGAGTTCAAGCTGGAAAAAGAAGTCGTACACAAACGCCGCGAGATCTTCGAAGGCATGGGCATCGAGTTCAAACTCGGTGTGGAAGTGGGCAAGGACATCGAGTTCAAAGAGATTGTTGATCAGTATGACGCGGTGTTCCTCGGCATGGGGACTTACAAATACATGACCGCCGGTATTCCGGGAGAAGATTTGCCCGGCGTCTATGCGGCACTGGATTTTCTGGTTTCCAACATCAATCACTGTTACGACTACGAAAAGGATCCGGCCGATTACATCAGTATGCAGGGCCGTCATGTTGTCGTACTGGGCGGTGGTGATACCGCCATGGACTGTAACCGCACCTCGATTCGACAGGCTGCGGCCTCGGTGACCTGTGCCTATCGACGGGACGAGGCCAACATGCCGGGTTCCAAGCGCGAAGTGGCCAATGCCAAGGAAGAGGGCGTACGCTTTATGTGGAACCGTCAACCGGTTGAGATCGTCGGTAACGGACAGGTAGAGGGTGTCAAGGTGGTGACCACCCAGCTGGGTGAGCCGGATGAACGCGGACGTCGCAGGCCTGAACCGGTGCCCGGTTCCGAAGAGATCATCATGGCGGATGCGGTGATTATTGCTTTCGGTTTCCAACCCAGTCCCGGTGACTGGTTCAGTGAACATAATATCGAAGTTGATGAGCGCGGCCGGGTCAAGGCACCTCAGCAGCAGGAATTCAAATACCAGAGCTCCAATCCCAAGATTTTCGCCGGTGGCGATATGGTGCGGGGATCGGACCTGGTCGTGACCGCCGTCTATGAGGGACGCCAGGCCGCCGAAGGCATCCTCGACTATCTGGAAGTTTAAAAAGTACTCAACGCAGAGGCGCAAAGGCGCAGAGTTCGCAAAGGAAGAGAAATTACATGCTCTTCCCGGGACTGTTCTGGTTTGTTGAGAAGTGAAAACAAAACAATTTATTTTATTTTTCTCTGCGTTCTTTGCGTCTCTGCGCCTCTGCGTTAAAAGATATAATAATGACTGAATTGAAAAACGATCGTTTCCTTAAAGCCCTGGCACGTGAACCGGTAGATGTGACGCCAGTCTGGATGATGCGTCAGGCCGGTCGCTATTTACCCGAGTATCGCGCAACCCGTACGAAGGCCGGCAGTTTTCTGGATCTGTGCAAGAATCCGGAGCTGGCCACGGAAGTGACCATCCAGCCACTGGACCGCTTTGCTCTGGATGCGGCAATACTGTTCTCCGATATTCTCACTATTCCCGATGCCATGGGGCTCGGACTCTATTTTGCCGAAGGTGAGGGCCCCTGTTTCGAGCGGCCGGTGCGTTCCGCTGCCGCCATCGATAAGCTTGCGGTCCCCGATGTCCAGGAATCGCTGGGTTATGTGATGGATGCGGTGAGTATGATTCGGCGTGAACTCGACGGCCGGGTCCCGTTGATCGGCTTCTCCGGCAGTCCCTGGACCCTGGCCACCTACATGGTCGAAGGAGGTACCACCAAGGAGTTTGCCAGGGTAAAAGGACTGCTCTACGAGGATCCCGCTGCCATGCATAACCTGCTTGCCAAGCTGGCGCAGACCGTGACCGAATACCTGAACGCCCAGATCGCAGCCGGAGCCCAGGCGGTGATGATTTTCGATACCTGGGGCGGGGTCCTGACTACTCGTGATTACCGGGAATTCTCACTGCGCTATATGCAGCAGATCATCGAGGGGCTGACCCGTGAAGCCGATGGACGACGGGTGCCGGTCATCGTCTTCAGCAAGGGGGGCTGTCAGTGGCTTGAAGATCAGGCCGCCATTGGTGCCGATGCGCTGGGCCTGGACTGGACTATCGATATTGGCCTGGCCCGCCAGCGAGTGGGGCAGCAGGTCGCCCTGCAGGGCAACATGGATCCCTGTGTCCTGTATGCCTCGCCGGAACGTATACGGGCCGAGGTGGCTGCAATCCTGGAAAGTTACGGGTCAGGGCCCGGGCATGTCTTCAACCTGGGCCACGGCATCCATCAGCACGTCAATCCGGACCATGCCAGGGCCTTCATCGAGGCCGTGCATGAACTGAGTGCCCCCTATCACGCTGAATAATATCCCTGTTTTTTAACCCATATTTAAAAAGTGTGAACGGGTTCAAAAAAATTTAAGCGGGTTCCAAACCTGCCGATATCTCTTTTCAGGCGCCCCCGCCCTTTACCTGATATAGAGGTTTTTCCATGCGCTATCTGCTCACTTTGATCAGCATGCTGCTGATAATGGTCTCGTCTGCGCAGGCGAATGACGAATTTCCCGGTCGCAAGTTGTATCTGGATGTCCAGCACATAGAGCTGGCTGATCTCGCCAAGCAGTATGACGACGTCATCATCGTCGATGTGCGTTCCAGCTACGAATTTGACACGTTGCATATCAAGAAGGCGGTCAATATTTCGCTAAGTACAAAGGACTTTGTTCAGCGCATGCAGCAGTTGCGTGACAAAAATCCCGAAACCCCAATTGTGACCTACTGTAACGGCAAGACCTGCATGAAGTCCTACAAGGCGGCCCGCAAGGCACAGCAGCGTGGCGTCACCAAAGTCATATCTTTCGATGCCGGAATTATGGACTGGGCGCAGAACCAGCCGGAACGTTCAGTATTGCTGGGTGAATCACCTCTGGATCCGCGCAAGTTGATTGCCAAGTCAGCATTCAAACAGCGTTTGCTGGATCCACGCGAATTTGCGGACCGTGCAAATAATTCAACCGACAAGCGTATGATCGTGGATGCACGGGACCCGTTACAGCGAGCCGGTTATGCGCTGTTCATGGGCAAGGAGCGTCGCGCTTCACTCTCTGACGAGAAAAAAATGCGTGAATTGATCGCCCAGGCGGCACGTGATGGTGACACCATGTACGTTTATGATGAGGCCGGCAAGCAGGTACGCTGGCTGATGTATCGTATGGAGCAGGCCGGGGTGAAGGATTACTATTTCATGAAGGGTGGTGCCAACGGCTTCTACAAACAACTGCGTGAAGAGTACGCCAAGGGCGATTAGGCCGCTACGCAGGTTCCCGCCCGGCACTGGGCGGCGGGCGGGAACTATGCGACAATTCTGTCCATGCAGTTTGCCGGCAATATTCGTAAATTGATCACCCGTCTGGATGAACCGGTCGAATACCAATTACCTATCGGTGATCAACAGCTCCCCCTCAATCCGCTGATTGGCAAACCAATTTCCCTGGAATTTCTCGGTGAGATTCACTGTATAGAATGCGGTCGCAAAACCAGTAAAAGTTTTAACCAGGGGTATTGTTATCCCTGCTTTCGTTCCCTTGCTCAATGTGACAGCTGTATCGTCAAGCCCGAGCAATGCCACT
>JASFNY010000183.1:0-4756 GCA_050116795.1 Thiohalophilus sp. | reverse complement strand
AAATCTTCCCAATAGACCTATTGCCTGGATTATGCGCTGGATGGTCTTTCCTCTGGGACAACACTTCAAGGCACCGGACGATAAACTGGGTCACCAGATTGCCACTCTATTAATTTATCCCGGCGAGGCCCGCGAACGGCTGACCGAAGGCATGTATCAGCCACAGGCGAGTGATGAACCACTGCAACGTATAGAGGATGCCCTGCACAAGGTCATCGCCGCCGAACCAATTGAAAAACGCTTGCGGGATAAAATGCCGGATTATGAACAGGATTATCACGGTCTCGAGGGGCTGTTACAAGCGGCGGTGAAACAGGCTATTATCAGTGAACAGGAGGCCGAGACAGTCCGGACCGCAGACGCTGCGCGACGAGATGTCATTCAGGTGGACGATTTCGGTCCCGACCTCAAATAGGATAAGGTTGCACCATGGCAGAAGTGAAAAAGAAAACGGCAAAAAAAACCGCCAAGAAAGCCGCCAAGAAAACCGCCACGCGCAAAAAATCCCCCAGTTCCGATCGCGGCCTGCGCCCGGTCTTCATTGTCGACGGCAGCCGTACACCGCATCTCAAGGCGCGTAACAAACCCGGTCCGTTTGCCGCCGCCGATCTGTTGCTGGGTTGTACCCGTCCCCTGATGCTGCGCCAGCCCTTTGACCCCGGCGAGATTGATGAGGTGATTACCGGTTGTGTGATGCCGGGTCCTGACGAAGCCAATATCGCCCGGGTAGCGGCACTGCGACTGGGTCTGGGTGAACATGTTCCGGCCTGGACGGTACAGCGCAACTGCGCTTCTGGCATGCAGGCCCTGGACAGTGCGGCCAAGGACATTGCCCTGGGACGTGCCGAGCTGGTTCTGGCCGGCGGGGTCGATGCGATGAGCCATGCGCCGGTGTTGTGGAACGAACAGATGGTCACCTGGCTCGGTGCCTGGATGAGCGCCAGGAGTCTGGGGCAACGGCTCAAAACCCTGCGACAACTGCGCCTGCAGCATCTCAAACCGGTTATCGCCCTGCTGCGAGGCCTGACCGATCCGGTCGTCGGCCTCTCTATGGGCCAGACCGCAGAAAACCTGGCCTGGCAATTCGGGATCAGTCGTCAGGAAATGGATGAATTTGCGGTTCGCAGCCATCAGCGCCTTGCCGCAGCACAGCAGGAAGGCCGTCTGGATGAGATCGAGCCACTTTACGACAAGCACGGCCGGGTTTACGAACACGACGACGGCATACGCGCTGACAGTACAGTGGCACAACTGGCCAAGTTGCGACCTGTTTTTGACAAGCCGTTTGGCAACGTGACTGCCGGTAACAGCGCCCAGGTTACCGACGGTGCGGCGATGTTATTGCTGGCCAGTGAAAAGGCCGTAAAGCAATACAACTTGCCCGTGCTTGGACGCCTGTTGGATGCCAACTGGGCGGCTCTGGAACCGGCACAGATGGGCCTGGGTCCTGTGCATGCCATGACGCCGTTGATGCAGCGGCATAATCTCAAGCCTGAAGACATAGATTACTGGGAGATCAACGAGGCTTTTGCAGCACAGGTCCTCGCTTGCCTGCGCGCCTGGGAAGACAGTGACTATTGCAAACGGGAACTGGGACTGCGGGGAGCCATGGGCTCAATCGATCAACAGCGTCTCAACGTGGATGGTGGCGGTATCAGTCTTGGTCACCCGGTCGGTGATAGTGGTGCACGTATCGTTCTGCATTTGCTCAAGGTACTGGAACAACACAAAGCCAAACGCGGCATGGCCAGTCTCTGCATCGGTGGCGGTCAGGGCGGTGCAATGCTGGTGGAACGCGTCTAACGCAACAGGATTGATAACACATGGCTGCAACAAAATATAAGAACTGGAAAGTCGTCCATGATGAACATCATATCGTCTGGTTGCATCTGGATAAGGCTGACAGCAGCACCAATACCCTTTCGGCTGGTGTTTTAAATGAACTGGATTCAATACTCGGCGAATTACTGAGTAAACCGCCTAGAGGGGTTATATTACTGTCGGATAAGGAAAACGGTTTTATCGCCGGTGCTGATGTCAATGAATTCACCGAGTTCAATGATCAGGGCGAAGCCCAGGCGGCCATCGAACGTGGGCATACCATCTTTAACAAACTTGAAAACCTGCCCTGCGCCACGGTCGCATTGATACACGGTTTCTGTCTCGGTGGCGGACTCGAGCTGGCTCTGGCCTGCCGTTATCGAATTGCTGACGACAATGCATCTACTCGAATAGGGCTGCCGGAAGTCCGGTTGGGTATCCATCCCGGTTTTGGCGGAACAGTACGATCAATCGAAACTGTCGGCCCGCTGTCCGCGATGGATATCATGCTTACCGGTCGTAATCTGTCAGCCCGTGCGGCCAAAAGGATGAAACTGATTCATCACGCCGTGCCCCGCCGTCACCTGCTAAATGCAGCAACCCAGACCGTACTGCATCCACCGGCCAAACAGACATTGCCCTTCTGGATGGGCTGGCTCAATCATCGACTTGTCCGTCCCTGGCTGGTCAAGTACATGACGAAAAAAGTTGCCAGTCGCGCTCCCCGTGCCCACTACCCTGCTCCATATGCCCTGCTGGATCTGTGGCAGAAGTATTTCGATGATCGCAAGAAAATGCTCAAGGAAGAAGCCAGTTCCGTTGCACGGTTGATCGTCGGCAAGACGGCACGCAACCTGATTCGCGTGTTTCAGCTTCAGGAACAGATGAAGTCGCTGGGGCGCGATGTTAAATACACACCCAAACAGATCCATGTCATTGGCGCCGGAGTCATGGGGGGCGATATTGCAGCCTGGTGTGCCATGCAGGGCTTCCATGTGACCATTCAGGATCAAAATACTGACGCCATTGGCCGTGTTATAGAGCGAGCCTACAAACTCTACAAAAAGAAACTCAAAGCCCGCCTGGCAATCAATGCGGCAATGGATTGTCTGACGCCGGATCCTCATGGGCACGGACTCAAGCGCGCCGATCTTGTGATCGAGGCGATTTTCGAGGACGTCAAGGTCAAGCAGTCCCTGCTGCGTGAAATCGAGCCGAAGCTGCCGGAACAGGCCCTGATTGCCAGTAACACTTCCAGTATACCTCTGGAAAAACTGGCCACTGCTTTGAAAAAGCCCGAGCGTCTTGTTGGGCTGCATTTCTTCAACCCGGTCGCCAAAATGCCATTGGTTGAAATTGTTCATGGCAAGCAGACTGCTGATGACACAATCAGTCGTGCTGCCAGTTTCACCAGATCTATTCGCAAATTGCCATTGCCGGTTGCCAGCAAGCCCGGCTTCCTGGTCAACCGGGTATTGATGCCCTACCTGATCGAGGCAGTGATTCTGGCAGATGAAGGGATCCCATTAAAAGTCATTGATGACGAGGCCGTGAAGTTTGGTATGCCGATGGGGCCTATCGAACTGGCTGATACAGTTGGTCTGGATATTTGTCTGAAGGTTGCCGAAATCCTCTCTGAATCGATGGATATCTCGGTGCCCGATACTCTGCGCAAACTGGTTGATAAGGGGCAATTGGGCAAGAAGAGCGGCCAGGGTTTTTATAACTTTAAAAAAGGCAAACCGGTCAAGCCTCAACCCGACAAGAAATACACACCACCAAGCGACATTCAGGACCGGTTGATACTGCGTTTGATAAATGAAGCCGTTGCCTGTTTGGGTGATGAGGTTGTTCAGGATGCCGACCTGGCAGATGCCGGTGTGATTTTCGGCACTGGCTTTGCACCGTTTCGCGGTGGTCCGTTGCATTACGCCGAGACCCGTGGTCACGAACAGGTACAAAAAATGTTATCCCAGTTACAACAACGCTATGGACCACGCTTTACGCCGGACAAAGGCTGGACACAAAAACAATAACAGTTTAGCGGAACATATCACATGACCCAGACAGTTGACCTCATTGATCGCAAAACAGCAAACGACCTGCATGGATTGTTCCTCGAGCGGGTCAGGCGTACGCCGGATAATATTGCCTACCGGCAATTCAACAAATTCAAGAAAGAGTGGCAGGATATCACCTGGCAAAAGATGTTTGATGAAGTGGCGCGCTGGCAAGCCGCCCTTAAACAGGAAAATCTTCAGCCCGGGGACCGGGTCGGTATTATCCTGCGTAACTCACCCGAGTGGGTTAAATTCGAACAGGCTGCACTGAGCCTGGGTCTTGTTGTCGTCCCCCTCTACACCAACGACAGGCCCGATAATATTGCTTATATCATCCAGGACGCCGATATCCGTTGCCTGTTATTAGAAGATAGAATGCATTGGGAGATGTTAGCGGGAGTCCTGAATGAACTCGACAACGTTCAACGATTTATCTGTTTAAATGAGGTTCCTGGCGACAATGATAAACGCCTTAAGAGCATCCGCGAATGGCTACCTGAGAATGCTGTAACACTGGAGCAAATTGATATCAGTCCCGATGATCTGGCTTCGATTGTCTACACATCCGGAACGACAGGTCGCCCTAAAGGCGTGATGCTGTCGCATGACAATATCCTCTGGAATGCCTGTGTTTGTACTGAATGTGAATCCTTTTATGTCGAGGATGTCTACCTGTCATTTCTGCCGCTCTCGCATATGCTGGAACGAACAGCAGGCTACTACCTGCCCATGGTTACCGGCGCGACGACTGCCTATGCCCGTTCCATCGATCAGCTGGCTGAAGACCTGTTAACCATAAAACCCACCATCCTGATTTCAGTTCCACGCATCTACGAACGTGTTAATAACAAGATCAAGACTCAGCTGGAAAGTAA
>JASFNY010000182.1:0-4758 GCA_050116795.1 Thiohalophilus sp. | reverse complement strand
AATGCCGAGCTGAACCGGTTGTGTGACGAAATGACCAGAACCTACGTCGAGATTATCGAGGAGGCGACATTCTGATGATCAAGCGCCTGACTCTTATATTAAGCCTGATGCTTCTGCTGCCAACCGCACAGGCGGCGGAACGATTAATGATGGCCCGTACAGCCCAGAGTTTTCCCGAAGCCATGCTGCGTCTGCAGCAAACGCTCAAGGATCACGGCTATACCGTCAGCCGTGTGCAACGGGTAGACATCGGCCTGACCACTTTTGGCTATCAAACCGACAAATACCGCGTCGTGTTCTTTGGTAAACCCGAGGAAATACGCCGAATGACGCATGAATATCCACAGCTGATTCCCTATCTGCCGCTGAAGATCGCCATCTTTGCCGAGCAAGAAGAAACGCTGCTGGTGGCTTCCAGCCCGAAACAACTGCTCGAGACCGATCAGCCGGAGCTCAACCGCGTGCTGGAAACCTGGACTGCGGACCTGCTCGAGATTCTGGACATGATGCGAAACGAATAGGCATGCACCGCTGACCTGGCGACGCCCGGCCAGAGATTATCTAAGATACTGATAAATATAGTATTTCTGATCCGGCCCCGACACGGTGCGAAGATTCGCTCCACAACCTGTGCGCGTCATACTTGCACTGCGGGCGCCACGGCGGTAGCTTAGATTTCCCTGACTATACTGGGTAATACGAGCCGCCGATTATGCCCAAGAAACTCGACATCACCCAACTGCAACAGCTTCTCGGCAACGCCCCCGTCGGCATGCTGATGCTGGATAAGAATGGCCGCGTCAGTTGGCTAAACTCAACCCTGACTGACGCGCTGGGCAAGGATCGCTGTGCCCAGCTGCTCGACAAACAACAGGATGAAATCGCCGCGCCCCTGTCCGGGCTGTTCAACACGAATGAACGTTTGCACCTGCCGGCGGATGCGGAACACCCCGATGTCTGGTTGACCGCGCATCAGCAATCACTGCCAGACAACCAGGGCACGATTTACTACTTTGCCGACATCACAACACTGCAACAGGAAAATGATGGCCTGCGTCAGGAATTGAAAGATATCATCATGGTCGACAAGGAAACCGGCATGCGTAACCGCAAAGGCCTCTATTACAGCCTTGAGCCGCAGCTGTCGCGAAGTCGACGTTATAATCGCCCGCTGTCCATCATCATTATGCGCCTGGAATGCCTGGATGAATTCAAACAACACATCGGGCGTGATGATGCCTTGCCGTTACTCAAGGCCATCAGCTATCTGCTGAGCGATCAATTGCGCTGGGCCGATATCGTCGGCCGCCTGGATGAAACCGACTTCCTGCTGGTACTTCCCGAGATCAAGATAGACGATGCCAACAAGGTCACCGACAACCTGCGCGAACAGGTCGCTGCAATCAAAATAGCCGACATGCCCGGGTCGGACTTCAGCATCACTGCCCGTTTCGGGGTTGCCGAATGGCGCAAGGGAGATGATATGGGTCTGCTGCTGATGCGGGCCCGCAGCATGCTGGAAGACAGCAATCCCCAACCGGCTGCAACCGGTTGAAGACCGCAGCGCTGCTACTGACCCTCAGAAATTAAGTTGCTCGAGGCGGGAACGTACCCGCGCGACCGCGCCCAGCACCTGCTCCGGTGCCGTTCCACCACGATGATTTCTGGCCGCCACCGAGCCTTCCAGCGTCAATACCTGGAACACATCCTGCTCGATGGTCTTTGAGAATCCCTGCAGCTCTTCAAGGCTCATTTCGGAAAGATCCTTGCCGCTGTCTACGCCATGGCGAACGGCCTTGCCGACGATTTCATGCGCGTCCCGAAACGGCACACCCTTGCGTACCAGGTAATCTGCCAGATCGGTCGCCGTAGAAAAACCACTCCGGGCTGCTTCATACATGTTGTCCCGCTTCACGGTAATCTGCGGCATCATGTCGGCATACAATTTCAGACAACCTTTTAGGTTATCGATAGTGTCAAACAACGGTTCCTTGTCTTCCTGGTTGTCCTTGTTATAGGCCAGGGGCTGGCCTTTCATCAGGGTCAGCAGCGACACCAGGTGACCATAGACCCGGCCGGTCTTGCCCCGAACCAGTTCCGGGACATCCGGATTTTTCTTCTGCGGCATAATACTTGAGCCGGTGCAGAAGCTGTCCCCCAGATCCACAAAGTCGAACTGCGCGGAAGACCACAGGATCAATTCTTCGGAAAAGCGTGAGAGATGCATCATCAACAGCGACGCATTCGAAACCAGCTCGATAGCAAAATCCCGATCGCTGACTGCATCCAGTGAATTGTCCGCCACGGAGTCAAAACCCAGCTCCCGCGCAGTGAACTCGCGGTCGATAGGATAAGTAGTCCCGGCCAGCGCAGCCGAGCCCAGCGGCATGATATTGATCCGCTGACAGGTGTCCTTCAGCCGGGCCAGGTCCCGCATCAACATCTCCACCCAGGCCAGCATATGATGACCGAAAGTCACCGGCTGGGCAGTCTGCAGGTGGGTAAAGCCAGGCATGATAGTTTTGGCTTCCTGTTCAGCCAGCACCAGCAGACCTTCGATCAGGCCGACCAGCAAAGAACGAATCTCTTTGACCTCATCCCGCAGGTACAGGCGGATATCGGTAGCCACCTGGTCATTACGTGAACGACCTGTGTGCAGTTTTTTGCCAACACTGCCGATACGGTCTGTAAGCCGGGCCTCGATATTCATGTGAACATCTTCCAGCGTCGTGGACCAGGCAAATTCACCACGTTCGATGTCCTGCTCAATCTCCTTGAGACCACCGATGATCGCGTCCCGTTCCTCCTCGCTCAACACGCCGACATGCGCAAGCATCCGCGCATGGGCAATCGAGCCGGCGATATCGTGCTTGTACAAGCGCTTGTCAAAACCGACCGAGGCAGTAAACACTTCGACAAAAGCATCGGTCGGTGCAGTGAAGCGTCCGGCCCATGGCTTATCGGTCTGGTTGGCATCGCTCATGAGGTTCTTCCATATTCTGGCATTATCGATTCATTATAACGGTTTCATTCTAAGTGCGCATGAAATCGCGCAATTTGTGCTTTAATTTGGTTAAGATGGCGAACAGCTCAACATCGGAAACCAGCATGCCTGATACATCCAATAATTCGCAGGCAACAGAACAGGACAATATGTTTCTGCCGGACTTTTGCGGCATACGCACGGTGTTCGTAGTCGTGGTCGTCGCCGAACTGGCCGCGATTGTCATCGCTATGGCGCCGCTGGAAATCAGCCTGACCCAACGCTGGGAGGGTCTCGGCCTGATTTCATTATTTGTACAGTGGTGTGCCCTGGTCAGTTGTGCGGTGTTATGTGTTTTGCGTCGCCACCTTTGTAACCTGCCATCCTGGAAATCGGGACTCTACAGCTATCTTCTGATTCTGCTGGTCGTGGCCCTGGTCAGCGAGGGGGCCTACTGGCTGGTTCATTACCCCGGTAGAGATGCGGTCTGGCATTCACAGTTCCTGGCGCGCAACCTGTTTATAGGCCTGCTGGTTGGCGGTCCTGTGTTGCGTTACTTCTATGTTCAGCACCAGTGGCGACGCCAGGTACGCGCGGAATCGGAATCACGCTTGCAGGCCCTGCAGTCTCGTATCCGCCCGCATTTTCTATTCAATAGCATGAACACCATTATCAGCCTGATCCGTCACCGACCGGAACAGGCCGAACAGATGACCGAAAACCTTGCTGATTTGTTCCGCGCCTCGCTGAGTGATGCGCGCCAACGCATTACCCTGGTCGAGGAACTGGAACTTTGCCAGCGCTATCTGCAAATTGAAAAACTGCGGCTTGGCGAGCGCCTGGATGTGCACTGGGAAATTGCAGACCTGCCCGACGATGCCCAGCTACCTGCCCTGCTGATTCAACCCCTGATTGAAAATGCCATCTACCACGGGATTGAACCCCGAACCGATGGCGGCACCATTGAAATCACCGGCACGCAGGAAAACCGGCAGATTCACATCCACATCAGCAACCCGTTACCGGAAAGTAAACACGGCCGAACAAACCGCCCGGGTAACCAGCTCGCGCAACAGAATATACGCGATCGCCTGGCCGCCGGATTTGAAGGCCCGACCAATTTGTCGCTTGACGAATCGGATCAGCGTTATACAGTCAGCCTGAGTTTCCCCTATGAGCCCTGGCATGAAGATTCTGATCGTTGATGACGAACCTCTGGCGCGCAATCGTCTGCAGTCCCTGCTGGGCGAAGTGCCGGATGCCCAGGTCGTCGGCGAAGCAGGCAACGGTGAACAAGCCCTGGAGATGGTGCAGGAACTACAACCGGACATCGTGTTGCTGGATATTCGCATGCCGGGCATGGATGGTATGGAAGCCGCCAGTCATCTGAGCAAGTTGCCCAATCCACCCGCTATTATCTTTACCACGGCATATGACCGTTATGCATTGCAGGCTTTCAAGAGTCATGCGGTAGATTACCTGCTCAAGCCTATCAAGCAGCAACAACTGCAACAGGCCCTGCATGCCGCCACACAACTTACCCGCGCCCAGTTGCAATCAATTGCCCAGCAACAACAGGAAAGTAGCAATTCGCCATTGCATATCAGTGCGCGGGTACAGGGTGGAGTGCGGCTGGTGCCGGTGGATGAGATCTTCTATTTCCTTGCCGAGCACAAATACGTCACGGTCTGTTACCAGGGCGGTGAAGTCCTCATCGAGGAACCTCTCAAATCCCTGGAACATAAATTTGCCGAGCAATTTATTCGCATACACCG
>JASFNY010000181.1:0-4801 GCA_050116795.1 Thiohalophilus sp. | reverse complement strand
GGCCGCCAGGGTGAACTGGGGGACCAGCAACAGACCGCCGCCGGTATCGCGCAGCCCCAGGTTCATCTTTCCCTCGCCATCGGCAAATACCCGGTAACCCAGCAGCCGTTCCAGCAAGCGATCGGCCTGATGCTCGCTATCAGCCTGCTCCACTCCGATCAGGGCCAGCAGGCCGGGACCGATTTTCCCGATCACTTCCCCGCCGACCGTGACGTCTGCCCGGCTGACTCTCTGGATCAGCGCGATCATGATGCGATCAGCTCGTCGGCCATCTCCCGTGTGGCCCGAATCAGGGCATCGACAATACCCGGCTCTGAAGCCGCATGGCCGGCATCGTGAATGATCGCCAGGCGCGCTGCAGGCCAGGCCCGGTGCAACTCCCAGGCATTTTCCAGCGGACAGATCATGTCATAACGTCCGTGAATAATGTGCCCGGGAATATCCTCCAGCCTGTGTGCATCTTCCAGTATCTGGTTGTCGCGCAAATATGCATTGTGCATGAAATAGTGGGCCTCGATACGGGCCAGACTGAGTGCGGTATGGGTGTCACCGAAATGATTCAGCACTCCCTTGTTCGGCCGTAACGTGGCGGCCCGCCCTTCCCAGATCGACCAGGCCTTGGCCGCAGTCAACCGGGCAATTTCATCGTCACCGGTCAGTCGCTGGTAGTAAGCCTTGAGCATGTCATCCTGTTCCTCGGGCGGGATTGGCCGCAGGAACTCCTCCCAGTAATCGGGAAAGATGTGATGGGCTCCGTGCTGATAAAACCACTGGATCTCTTTCCGGCGACAGAGAAATATTCCGCGCAGGATCAATCCCAGAACACGATTCGGATGGGTTTCTGCATAAACCAGTGACAGGGTGGAACCCCATGATCCGCCAAACAGTACCCACTGCTCGACACCGAGATGCTCGCGCAGCGCCTCCATGTCGGAGACCAGCGCCTGGGTGGTGTTGTTTTCCAACGAAGCGTGAGGGGTGGATTGACCCGAACCGCGCTGATCGAACAGGATAATGCGATATTTTTCCGGATCAAAAAACTGTCGATGGTAGGGCTCGCAACCGGAGCCCGGTCCGCCATGGACGAACAGGACCGGGATACCATTGGGATTGCCGCACTCCTCCACATGCAGAACATGTGGCGACTCCACCGCAAAGCTGTGCGTCACATAGGGCTTGATCGCCGGATAGAGACTCTGCACCCGTTTGCCCTAGTCTTTCACCGGTTCACCACGAAAACCCATGGCGGTCGCAATCCCGGCCAGTGCCAGTCCAATCAGGATCATAAATGGTCCTATACCGGTTTCCAGGATCGTATTGGCCCAGCCCAGGCCAAAGACCGTTCCAAGATATAACATGCCCGAATGCAACAGGGCTCCGGCAATGAATATCCAGCTGATGATCTGCTTGAAAATAACATTGACTGCCAGGAAGCCGAGTACCAGACCGACCACGATATTCAGCAATGACTCCAGATTACCGTGCGCATGCGGACCGCCCTTGATGGCGTCGATCTCGCTCTCCAGGTTAAGTAGCTTGTTGAGTGAAAGGACACCGGCCGTATTGGCCTTGGCGATTTGCTCTCCGCTGAGTGGCTCGAGCATTTCCTCGAAATTGTTGGTCTGTAGCTGTTGCAGTCGGCCAACGGAAGATTGTTTTTCCTGGACCGCCGCCCCGTAGGTTTCGTATTTGTCGACCATGACAACGCCGAGCGATGCGGTGAACACCAGGTAAATGAAACCGAAAACGATGTTCTTCTTGCCTATCATGACCGCCTCCTTGTGTTATGCGCTTTATTTATGGTGGGGACCCATCATAAAGCCTACAGCAGGTGGCGCCAAGGTGCCGAAATGGTGTTTATACGCACCCTTTGCCGGGACTATCCGGCGCGCGCAGCCTTCTTGCGCTCATGCTCCTTGAGGAATTTTTTGCGCAGGCGTATATGATGCGGCGTCACCTCAACCAGCTCATCGTCATCAATAAACTCAAGTGCCTGTTCAAGACTGAGATTGATCGGTGGTGTCAGCAGGATGTTCTCGTCAGTGCCGGCAGCACGGATATTGGTCAACTGCTTGGCCTTGAGTGGATTAACTACCAGATCATTACTACGCGAGTGAATACCGATGATCATGCCTTCGTAAACTTCTGTACCGTGACCAATAAACAGGCGTCCCCTTTCCTGGAGATTAAACAGCGCATAGGCCAGCGCCTTGCCCTGGGCGTTGGCAATCAGCACACCATTACTACGCTGACCAAAACTACCGGATCGAACCGGGCCATAGTGATCGAACACGCTGTACAGCAGACCGGTACCCTGCGTAGCAGTCAGAAACTCGGTGCGAAAACCGATCAGTCCGCGCGAGGGAATAATGAAATCCAATCGCACTCGACCCTTGCCGTCAGGCACCATGTTATTCAGTTCCGCGCCGCGCTGGCCAAGCTTTTCCATGACCGTGCCCTGGTGCTGTTCTTCCACGTCCACGGTCAACTGCTCAAAGGGTTCCTGTAGCTTGCCGTCCACCTCGCGGTAGATTACCTCGGGACGTGAGACAGCCAGTTCATATCCTTCACGGCGCATGTTCTCGATCAGGATAGACAGGTGCAGTTCACCTCGACCCGATACACGAAACTTGTCCGCATCATCAGTTTGCTCAACACGCAGTGCAACGTTATGAATCAACTCCCGCTCCAGGCGCTCCTGGATCTGACGAGAGGTGACGTACTTGCCGTCCTGGCCGGCAAAGGGAGAGTTGTTGACCACGAACATTACGCTGACCGTCGGCTCGTCCACCAGTAGCGGCGGCAATTGCTCGACATTGGCGGGGTCGCACAGCGTATCGGAGATGTTCAACCCGTCGATTCCGGTGATGGCCACGATATCGCCGGCCTCGGCCTCGGGGACTTCATGGCGTTCAAGTCCGAGAAACCCGAGCACCTGCTGGACCCGGCCATTACGCCGCTTGCCTTCACGATCGATGATCACTACGGGGGTATTGGTACGCAGCACGCCACGAGTGATGCGACCGATGCCGATGACTCCCACGTAGCTGTTGTAGTCCAGCTGGCTGATCTGCATTTGCAGTGGTGCCGCCGGATCCACATCGGGCGAGCTGACCTTGTCGACGATGGTCTGGAACAACGGTGTCATGTCGCCCCCGCGGACATCGGAATCAAGCGAGGCATAACCGTTCAGGGCCGAGGCGTAAACCACCGGGAAATCGAGCTGCTCGTCCGAGGCGCCCAGCCGATCGAACAGGTCAAAAGTCTGGTCCAGCACCCAGTCAGGGCGGGCTCCGGGGCGATCGATCTTGTTGATTACCACGATCGGCTTGAGACCCCGCGCCAGGGCTTTCTGGGTCACGAAACGGGTCTGGGGCATCGGGCCGTCCACCGCATCCACCAGCAGCAGCACAGAATCCACCATCGACAGCACCCGCTCCACCTCGCCACCGAAGTCGGCATGACCGGGAGTGTCCACGATGTTGATCCGGTAATCACCCCAGCGGATTGCGGTGTTCTTGGCCAGAATGGTGATGCCGCGCTCTTTTTCCAGATCATTGGAATCCATGATCCGCTCCTGCAGCTCACCGCGGCTCTCCAGGGTACCGGATTGGGCCAATAGCTTGTCCACCAGGGTCGTCTTGCCATGGTCAACGTGGGCAATGATGGCGATGTTGCGCAGATTCTCGATCACAGTCTTCTCCAGCGGGTGCGGCAAAAGGGGCGCATTATACTGGAACTGGATGAAAAACCGGCAGGTTATTTCAGTCTAGATGAAGAAGAGTTCAGGCCAGGAAACCGGCTTGCCCGGCCGCTGTGGCTATTCGGCGTCGTGAATTCGCTCGAGCCGGTAACCCTGGTGGTAGATTGAGCTCAACCGCCAGCCGTGCTCGGGAAATAACTCGAGTTTTTTACGTATTCGGCTGATATGGGTATCTACAGTACGGGTATTCAGGCTGGAATCGTAGCCCCAGACCGAGGAGAGAATGTGGTCCCGTGACAGCAGGCGGCCCACATTCTGAAAAATGAGCGTCACCAGCTTGAACTCCTTTTCCGTGAGCTTGATCGGCTCCCCGTGGCGGGTGATCAGGCGTGACTCCGGATCAATCCGGAACTCGTTGAGCGACAGGACTTCCTGTGTATTGCCTTTCTGCAAGCGTCGGGTTACCGCGTTGATCCGTGCCAGCAGTACCGGTTGATGGATTGGTTTGACCAGATAATCGTCAGCCCCCTGGTTCAGCATTCGGACCATATCATCCTCGGAGTCCCGTGAGGTAACGAAGACGATCGGGGTATCCCACTCGGCCAGCTCCCTGAGTTGCGAGAGAATTTCCTCGCCGGACAGGTTCGGCAACAACCAGTCCAGCAATACCACATCGAAACTCTCGTTCCGGGCAACGCGAATGAACTCCAGACCTTCCTGGTAACAGCGACAGTCATGACCTGCCTCTTCAAGCCATAAGGAGATCAGTTCCGCCATTGACGGATCATCTTCAATCAGCGCGATACGCACAGTGTCCCAACCTTACCAATTAGACTGACTAGCCGTTGTTTTCTTTATATTAAAGAATGACTCTAACGGTTAATTCCATTTACCGGTTTTGTGTTTATTTTCACTTTATATAGCAGATTTGCAAATTCGATGCTAACAAATAGAGGCCTTTCACGGCGACACCGCCGCCTGTCAGTGAGTCTGCGAGTATCATTTGGAAGGAAAATGAACAGTCTTCGGCGCTGGTAATCCAGACAGCCGGCGTTACAATGGCCTCTTCGCCACAGGGGGATATTTCGCAATGGGAGC
>JASFNY010000180.1:0-4849 GCA_050116795.1 Thiohalophilus sp. | reverse complement strand
TCCTTAATGCGCATGCTTGGCGCCGGACTTCTCGATGTCCGCCTTGATGAGATAGCTGTTTTGCGTGACATAGAGAGTACCCGGCTCCAGTCCACCCAGAACTTCGACCCATTGTGGATCGCGCCGCCCCATTTCCAGCATGCGTACTTCGTAGGTATTGCCAAACCTGGCAAACACCACCTTGAAGTCCCGAAAACGCTGAATGGCCGAATAGCGTACCGCCAGTGGTACCTTGAATTGTTCGACGACCACATCCCCATGTGCGAATTGCCCGGGTCGTAGCCTTCCATCGGGATTATCCAGAACAATGCGGGCGCGCACGCTCTGGCTGGCATGTTCCGCAAGGGGAGAGACCCAGTCGATTATTCCATCGGCCTGGCTATCGTCCAGGGTTTTGATGTGGACCAACTGACCGGCTGTTACCTGCCCAATGTCCTGACCAAATACATCCAGTTCCACCCAGACTTGCGACAGATCGGCAATAACAAACAACACCGAATTACCGGTCGGTTGTCCTGTTTGCAGATTGCGTTTGACAATTACACCATCGATAGGAGCTTTGAGAGTGTAGTTCTGCAAGCTATCGTTACTCTGGATAACGGCAAGCGTCTCACCGCGCTTGACCCGGGCGCCAAGATCATGACTTATAGACTGTACGACACCGGGGAAACGGGCGCGGAGTTGTGACAGGCGATTCGGATCGGTCAGCACTCTGCCATGCAGACGGACAATCCGCTCCAGTGTTTGTGGACCAGCTGTTTCTGTTTCGATACCGGAAAGTTCTGCCATCGATTGAGAAATAGTTGTCCGTCCTTCATGGTTTTCGAATTGCCAGCGGAAGTCTTGTCCGTTGTAACTGGCCTCGACAGTTACATCGAATGAGTGGGGTTCAGCGACTGTCTGTTGGCCACGCAGAAAATCCTGAAAAGGCGTAAATGTGATGCGGTCGCTACGTCCACCCAAACGGTCGAGTGTGATTGTCAGGTCCACGTTCTCTGGATTCAATTGTTTGCCGTCGACAAAAGCATAAACATGGTATTCCGGTGGTATGCCACGTTCGAACAGTGACAGCTCCAGGGTAAAATTATCCTGTTTCAGCAACCGGCCGCCGTGGGTGCCGCGTGGCATCTCTTTGTGACTGCCTTCTTCATGCCCGTTATGAGCTTGCGTATGTTCAGAAGCAGTAGATTCATCGCCATCAAAAATAATTACGATGGCGACAATTGAAATAAAAAAGAAAATACTGGCAATCGCAATTGCCTGTGGTTTTTTGGGAAAACTCATTACGAATCTCCTGGTTGTACTACCGTGCCGGTGAGACGTTCGATCTCGAACCGGGCACGATGATAGGTCGCCGCGGTAGCAACTCGTTCTAGGTGACTGTCGATCAGGGATTGCTGGGCATCATTCAATTCGAGCAGTGAATATCGTCCGCTTTGATAACCCTGGCGATAATCCTGTAGCGCCAGCTTGGCTCTGGGTATAATTTGCTCTTGCAGGGTCTTCTGGGCCTGGTAGGCATAGCGCATATTCTGGTAGGCCTCATGCAGGGCCGTGAGTAGTTCCAAACGTTGTTCTTGCTGCTCATACGGCTGCAGCTGTTGACGTGCTAGTGCTTCATCCATATAGGGCTGGGCACGGGAGCCACTACCCAGTGGCAGGCTGAATGAGAAAAGCAGGGCGGTATCATCTGTCTCTCGCTGGTGACGCACACCGCCGCTCAGTTGCAGGTCAAGGGAGCGACGCGACTGTGCAAGACGGTAACGGGCCTCGGCCAAACGTAGCTGGGTGGCAAACTGTACAATGCGCGGGTTTTGCTCAAGACGCGCTTTTAATGTTTCGAATGATTCCAGCGGTTTCAGGTCATATATATCGGCGGTTAGTGTTCCAAAATCTGCCGAAGTCTCTCCCCACATGCTGGCCAGCTGCAAACGAGCGACATCGAGGGCGTTTTGCTGGAACTGCAGCTTCAGTTCAGTACTTTTGAGTGCCATTTCAGCGCGATAACGTTCGGCAGTCGGTGAACGTCCGGCATTGACGCGCTTGTTGACCGACTTCAGGGTTTGCGTACGGGTTTGTCGAACCTGTTCGAACAAGGCGATACGGTGTTGTAGGATCAATACCTGCAGGTATTGTCGTGATGCCTTGGCGACAATATCGAGGCGTTGCGCAGATTGCTCGTCATTTAACAAGCCTGAACGTAATAGAGCCACATCCCCACGTAGATCCGGCTTGTTGCCCAGTTCCAATACGGTAGCAAGGCTCAGGGTAGATTCGAGCCGTTCGGCACCACTGTATGTGCCGGAACCCGCAACGTTTTCCAGCTCCAGGCCGACACGCCAGGGCGTTGTCTGGCCTGCCTGTTCAATACGGGCTGCCGCTGCCGATGCCCGATAGTCCATTGCTCGAATAGTCGGATTTTGTTGTAAAACCCTGATAATGACTTGCTGTAAACTTATTGTTTTATCGACCGGTGTCGCACCGACCGAAAACGACAGGCTTATACATAATAAACCGGTCAATAGCGCTCTTATCGCCATTGATTTGACTCCAAATACGGATTATTGACCAGCATTCTTGTTCTCAGTCAGAAAACATAAATACAGATCGATTAAGCAATCGACAAATCATAATGCCGTTGCAAAAAAGCAAAGTAGTAGATTTAGATCAGGATTGTGGTGGGGCGCGAAGAGGAGGGAATAATGTGTAATAGCGAGTAGGTTGTAGAGAGCTATTCTTTCGTCCCCAGTTGATTTTGATACCCGTCAAAGGTAACAACAACAGGAAAACAACTAGCAGAACCACGTTCAGAGAGAAATCGCTGAATTTCTTAACCAGGCCGCCAGGGCCGTTATTCAACGATGTTGAGTCGGAATCCGTATTGGTGTGTGTGGCGAGGTCATTGAAAAAGTGTAAGTCGATCATGTGAGCGTGATGATTTTGAGAACTATTATCTATCCCGTCAAAATGATGGAGGTGAAGGTGAGATGGGAATAACAACATGGCCAGCACGCTGCAGCACAGAAGGCCAGCTAGCCATTTCTGACGTAAGAACCATGTTCGACAATTACTCATGGCAACAGAGTCTAACAACATTTTCATCTTTGATGCCAATTATGAATAGTAAACAGTTGGCGCTCATTATAATCAACAACTTATTATTGATTTTATAATCATACTTTAAACAAGTTATCCGTCTACACCTTTGAGAGCATCCCAATCATGCGGGGTATTTCCTCAAGGGCTGTTTGTCGTCCGTGTTCAATTTCCTGATCAGGATGTGAAAAATCATTCCATTGTCTAAAACCAGGTACGGGGTCAATTATCAAATCTGCGTATTCCGCCTTGAATTGTCTCAGATAATGCGACTTGATCCGAATAGACCAGTCCAGCATACCAATCACGGTATCGGGTTGTTTATTAGGATCGGGTCGAGCACCGACATCCACCGCGACCACCAATTGTCCCTTCTGGGCTATCATTTTGGCTTCTTTGGCAGGCAATTCACAGGCCAATCCGCCGTCAACAAACATCTGGCCGTCGATTGTAATAGGTTCGAACACCCCGGGTATCGCCATACTGGCAGCTATAACTTTATCCAGTTCCCCTTTGGAAAATATCTCGATTTCACCTGAAGGAAACCGGACGCTAGTGATGTGCAGGCCTATCTGTAAATCAGAGAAGCTTTTCCCTTCGCACAGGTGATTCACGATATCCAATAATGCTGCTGAATCGGTCAGATACGGTCCCGTGGCAGCGCGGGTGTAGAGCACAGATTCACGGGCCGCTGCGGTCAGCTTGCCCAGCCAGGTATGATCAGAGGTTTCAGCCTCGGTCAGATAGGGTAATCCGAGGTGGGTAAATGCCTCGGAGTTAAGCACATTCTTGACCTGCCTGATGACAGTCTGAATATCAGTGCTCAGGGCATACATGGCCCCAAACAGGGAACCGATGCTGGTACCAACAATTGCGGCAGGTTTCAGGTCATGTTCTTCCAGCGCCTGCAGGACGCCCAGGTGAGCAAGACCTCGGCCGCCGCCACCGCCCAGCGCAAGAATGAAGTCCCTATGTTTAGCCATGTGTTGTTGTTATCTCAGGAGCTGCATTGTTCGGGTACTGTAGTGATAGTAATTGAACTGATTGCAGCTGACTATGGCTAGTAGTGCGTCTGTCAGGCTGCCTGTGTCTTTCGTGAGAGGGAGTGAAATATCAACAAAATCAATAAAATGGAGAGGATAGTTAATGTGGGTAACGGGTCGTTATAATATTTAACATAATATACATTATACGCACCATTTACAGGGCAGGCAGTCAGGGCTTATTACAGGCTTTTGACCTTTTCCAGCATTGCCTGAGCATGTCCTTCCGGATTTACGCCGTATTCCACGTGAACCAGTTTTCCAGACTTATCGATGACAAACGTTGAACGCACGATTCCCATCTTCTTCTCGCCGTTCTTTTCCTTTTCCTGCCAGACGCCATACTTGTCACAAAGCTCACCGCTGGTATCGGCCAACAAGTCTACCTGCAAGCCATATTTGCCGATGAATTGTCGATGGCTGTCACAATCGTCTTTGCTGACGCCCAGGACGACTGTATCATTTTGTGCAAACTGGTCTGCCAGCTCGGTAAACTGATTGGCCTCGATGGTGCAGCCCGACGTGTCATCCTTGGGATAAAAATAGAGAATTACGTTCTTTTGGTCTTTAAAACTGTCCAGGCAGACCGTGTTACCGTCCTGGTTCGGTACACAGAAATCCGGCGCAGTTTGTCCTGAAGTTAGCATTAGCAATATTCCTGTATTCTAGCGTTAGTATTAATTCATGGTGTGCTGAAGGTAAACCATGCG
>JASFNY010000179.1:0-4867 GCA_050116795.1 Thiohalophilus sp. | reverse complement strand
AGATCTTCTATTTCCTTGCCGAGCACAAATACGTCACGGTCTGTTACCAGGGCGGTGAAGTCCTCATCGAGGAACCTCTCAAATCCCTGGAACATAAATTTGCCGAGCAATTTATTCGCATACACCGCAACGCACTGGTGGCCAGGCAATTCATTAAAGAGTTACGGCGTGATCGACAGGGACGCACCATGTTGCAACTGCGTCACAGTGATAAACAACTGGAAGTCAGTCGCCGGCATATGCCACAGGTCAGGAAATTACTTAAAGCGATGGCAACGGCAGGAGATTGAGGTCGGTTATTCCAGGCGGGAGGTTTTATCTTCCACCTGCCGGGAAACATTTATCGGCCGTATCCGTTGCAGAGACAGATCGATAGCATCATCCAGCAGGCCGCCATACAAGGGTGGCGTCGAGATTCCCAGAATGCGTTCCGTCAGTTCTTTACCGCGATGATCAACGAAGATGACAGTCGGCGTCAGACTGGCACGATAACGTACCGCGATATCGATAGGCTTGCGCATTTGACCATCGAAATCGCGAACATTCCCGTAGTCATCGAGTTTGATGATGCGCATGATGACTTTGTCGGTATAATCGCCGCTCTTGCGCATCGGCTCGAGGAAATCTTCCCGCACCAGATCGCAATATGTGCAACCACTCTGCGAAAACATGATCAACAGTGGCAGGTTTTCCTTGCTCGCCAGCTCACCATCGGCCTGCAGATCGGTGGCATGCGGGACCTTGTAGTAAGGTTTATCCTGACTGGCGGACGTCAACGGTGAAACCAGCAGCAGAGGCAGCAGGAAAGTCAGCAGATAGCGGTGATAATGAAATCGCAGCATGCGGGGCATCGGTAAAACCAGGAATTGTTGTATTATAAAGGTTTGTGCGATTCTCTCCGCAATAGTTTTATAATCTCTTTTTATATCCCTATAAATTTCTTATTAATGAGTATGGCATGACCGACACCCTTCGTATTGCGACCCGAAAAAGCCAGCTGGCCCTGTGGCAGGCCGAGTACGTCAAAAACGCCCTCGAAGCGATCCACGCGGATCTGAAGGTAGAGCTGATCAAGATGACTACCCAGGGCGACAAAATCCTCGACACTCCGCTGGCCAAGGTAGGCGGCAAGGGATTGTTCGTCAAAGAGCTGGAGAACGGGCTGCTCAGCGGCGAGGCGGACATCGCCGTGCATTCCATGAAGGATGTACCGGTCAGCCTGCCTGAAGGACTGCATTTGCCGGTGATTTGCCCGCGCGAGGATCCGCGCGACGCCTTTGTCTCCAACAACCACCAGACCCTGGAAGATCTTCCCGAGGGCGCCCGTCTGGGCACCTCCAGCCTGCGGCGGCAGTGCCAGGTCGCCGAACTGCGTCCCGATCTACAGATCATCGATCTGCGCGGCAATGTGAACACTCGCTTACAAAAGCTGGATGACGACCATTATGACGCCATCATTCTCGCTGCCGCTGGACTCAAGCGCCTGGGTTTCGAAGAACGCATCACCCAGTTTCTCGGACCGGATATCAGCCTGCCGGCCATTGGCCAGGGCGCGGTCGGTATCGAGTGCCGGGTAGACGACGAGTGGGTCAACGCCCTGATTGCTCCGCTAAATGACAAGACTACTGCCCTGCGGGTGCGGGCCGAACGGGCCATGAATCTCCGGTTGAATGGTGGCTGCCAGGTCCCGATCGCCGGTTTTGCCGAAATATCCCACGGCGTGATCCTGATCCGCGGCCTGGTCGGGCGAACCGACGGCAGCGAGATCGTGCGCGGCGAGATAGCCGGCCCGCCTGAAGACGCCGCCGAACTGGGCCTGGTCCTGGCCGAGGACCTGCTCGCCCGGGGCGCCGACGTGATCCTGGAGGAGTTGTATGCCGAGTGACCTGGCCGGCCTGCGGGTAGTCATCACCCGTCCCACCGGCCAGGCCGCCGAGCTACAATCCCGGCTCAAACAGGCCGGTGCCAGTCCGCTGCTGTTCCCGTTGCTGGCCATTACCGCATCCCAACAACCGGACAATCTCAAAAAAGCCCTCTTCGAACTCGCCGACGGAGATCTGCTGATCTTCATCAGTCCCAATGCCGTCCGCTACGGGCTGGCCCAGCTCAACGAACCGCTTCCGACCGGCCTGCTGCTCGGCTGCGTCGGCCGGGGTACCGCGCGAACCCTGGAACGGGCCATCGGGCGTGAACCCCAGCTCTTGCCACATGAAGGTTACGACAGCGAGGCCCTGCTGGCTTTACCATGGCTGCAACCCGAACGTATCAAGGACAGGAAAGTTCTGATCGTGCGCGGCGAGGGTGGTCGCGAGCACCTCGCCGAGAGCCTGCGTGCCAGAGGCGCTCAGGTAGAGTATGCTGAAGTGTATCGGCGTAGCATGCCGAATAACGATCCAGAAAACCTGCTCGGGCCGCTGCGCCGAAATGAAATAGACATAATCAGTGTTACCAGTAGCGAGGCGCTGGACAACCTGATCGAATTTGGAAAAAACCAGCTTGAAGCATTGCAACAGACCCCGCTGGTGGTGTTTCATCAACGCATTGCCGAGGCAGCGCGCCAACGCGGTTTTAACGGTCCCATACTGGTTTGCGAACAGCCCGGCGATGAAGGCTTGCTCGAAACCCTGCGCCGTTGGCGCCAAGGTGAGTGAACGACTATGACCGATAAAGACAAGCAGATCGATACGTCGAGCCAGGACGACGAAACCCGGGACGACGATCCAAACCTTGAGGAATCCGTCGAGGAGGTCAGCGGCGAAGCCGAACCGACACCTCCGCGTGCGAAAGGATCAAAAGGAGCCCTGTTTCTCGCATTGCTGGCCCTGCTGGCGACGGGCGCGCTGGGCGCCGGCGGGTATTATCTCTGGCAGCAGCAACAAAAGCTGTCAGGGACACAACAGCATCAGAATGCTGCACTGCAGGCTTCACTCAAGGATCTGCGCAGCACCCTGGCCGCACAAAATGATCGCCAGGATGATGAACTGAACAAGCTGCTCAACCAGCAGAAGAATCTCGACGATGCCCTGCAAACCCTGCTCAAAAGCAGCAGCCATCTGCGCAATGACTGGTTGTTAACCGAAGCCGAATATCTAATCAAGCTTGCCAACCACCGGCTGTTACTGGAGCGGGATGTGACCACCGCCATTGTCGCACTACAGTCGGCCGATGATCGATTGCACGAGGTGGCCGACCCCGCACTGCTGAGTATTCGCAAAAGGGTTGCCGATGATATCAATGCCCTGCGCAGCGTGCCGCTGCCTGATCTGGCGGGCATGTCGTTTACCCTGAGCAGTCTGGCTGATGACGTCGAACGTTTGCCTCTGGCTACACCCGATCCGAAAACCCATCAACAGCTGGAACAGGGCAATGAAACGAAGAAGATCGAAAGCTGGCGCGAACTGCCGGCGGCCGTATGGCACGATCTCAAATCCCTGGTCGTCATTCGCCATCATGACGAACCCATCCAGCCATTGCTTGCCCCGGAACAACGGTTCTTTTTGACCCAGAACCTGAAACTGCAACTGGAACAGGCCCGCCTGGCCCTGCTCAATGGAGAGACACAGGTTTACCGCGAGCGACTGCAAAAGACCAGCCAGTGGATCGAACAGTACTTCGATACCAAACAGACCGCGGTCAAGCAAAGTCTTGAACAACTGGCCAACCTGGCGGAGAAGGATATTCATCCCAAGCTGCCGGATATCAGTAGCACCTACGAGGCGCTGGTAAATTATCGCGAGTCGCGTCGCAATACCAAACCGCCTGCAAATCACAATAGCAAGCAACCTGAGAAAAAGGACGCGCCTGAATCATGAAGTGGTTGTTCACCGCCTTTCTGATCCTGCTTGCCGCTGTCCTGCTCGGCCTGCTGGCCTATCAGGATCCCGGCTATGTGCTGTTCAGCAGGGGTGAAACCACCATGGAGATGAGTCTCGCCCTGTTCGCCGGTGTGATTGTCATCGGTTTTATCCTGCTTTATTTCCTGATCCGTACGCTGGTAAGTAGCTGGCATGTGCCGGGACGCCTGCGCCTCTGGCGTAAACGACGCCGAACCCGCCGGGCACGCCGGTCTTCCAACCGTGGACTGATCGAGCTGGCCGAAGGTAACTGGCGCCGTGCCGAACGTGATTTGATCAAACATGCCAGTGATAGCGATACACCGCTGCTCAACTATCTGTCCGCGGCCCGCGCCGCGCAGAAACAGCACGCCCATGAACGACGCGATCATTATCTGACACTCGCACACAACAGCGCACCAGGCGCCAACGTTGCTGTCGAGCTGACACAGGCGGAATTGCAACTGGTCCATGGACAACTTGAACAGGCGCTGGCCAGCCTGATGCATCTGCAATCACTTGCGCCAAATCATCCGCATGTTCTTTTCTTGCTGGCCCAGTTGTATGAAAAACTGCATAGCTGGGGGGATTTGCAGACGTTGTTGCCACGCCTGGACAAACACAGCGTGCTCAATGACGATGACTATCAAGCACTCTGTAAAAAAGTGTATCTGAATCTGTTGCAAGTCGCTCATCACAAGGCACAAAACCTGAACAGCATCTGGCAGCAGGTGCCACGCACCCTGAAACATGATCAGGAACTCGTCGAACACTATGCTCAATACCTGATCGATCTGGAACAGTTTGACATCGCCGAGTCGGTGTTGCGCGATGCGATCAAGCGTGACTATAACAGCGAGCTGGTCAGACTTTACGGCCTGACCCGATCAAGTACACCCGATCGTCAGTTGCAACAGGCCGAACACTGGCTGAAAGGCAGGGAAAATAATGCCAACCTGTTGCTGGCGCTGGGACGACTTGCCATCCGTTGTGAGTTGTGGGGCAAGGCACGCAGTTACCTGCAAGCGAGCCTG
>JASFNY010000178.1:0-4870 GCA_050116795.1 Thiohalophilus sp. | reverse complement strand
AGTGTCGCCGCCTATCGCCGCGCACATGGCCGCATCGTCACGATTGCCGTTAATGAATTCCGGTTTCTCAAGCCTGTGTATGTCGGCGACCTTGTGAGCCTGTACTCCAGGGTTATTAATGTCGGTAATACATCAATCCGCGTGATGATCGAAGGCTATGCCGAACGCAGTCGGGGAACAGAGGAATGTGACCGGGTTGCCGAAGCCGAGATTACATATGTGGCAATCGATAAAGACGGTAAACCGCGACCGGTAGAGCAATAGATCGTAGCACAGTTGATTCGCTCGCTTTATTTGCGAATCTGTGAAAATTTGCTAGATTCAAAATATGCCCTACGATCGCATTGACCAACTACCGGACTCTGTCCGTAATAACCTGCCAAAAGAGGCTCAGCAGATTTACAAAGAGGCCTTCAATAATGCCTGGGAGGAGTATTCTGACAGGAGTGACCGGGAAGCCACAGCCCACAAGGTTGCCTGGGCTGCAGTGAAAAAGAAGTATGAGAAAAGCTCAGGAAAGTGGGTAAAAAAATAATCTGCGTTTAGCCTTTAATCAGCAATTCACCAAGCAATGCAAAACCGAAACCGAAGACGGCACCCAGTGGTGGCGCCCAGTGGCGGTTGAGCCGGGATTGCGGCGCAATATCCTGGAAGATCAAATAGAGAATACCTCCGGACGCGAAAAGCATGATTGCCCCGAGAATGGTCGGATAAGCGGTAAGAAAATACCATCCAAGCAATCCAAATAATGGCCCAAGCAGCACCAAAGAAATCATGACAGTGATGGTGCGCGCCTGACGGAAGTTTTCCAGCGACTTGAGCTCTCGATAGGCATTGAAACCTTCGGGAATATTCTGCAGGCCGATAAGTACGGCAAGTAAAGGAGCCGAACCGGAACCGAGAGCAAAGATGCCTCCCAGAGCTATTGATTCCGGCAAATAATCCAGTAACATCGCGCTGAGCTGGGGTACTTCGGACTTGCTTTTCCCCAAAATCCGCTCAAACCAGAAAAAAGTGAGGCCACCGGCCAATATGCACACAGTGATCCACAGCGCATCGTGTTGCATATGTTTGAATCCTTCCGGAATCAATACCTGCGATACCGCAGCAAGCATTACACCACCGCCGAAGGCAATAACGAAATGGCGGAATTCATTTTCCAGCCAGTTTGGGCGAATGCGTTCTATCTCGGCCAGAAAACCGCCCAGGGGAATACAGGCGCCGGCCAGTGCGGTATACAGGATTATCTGAAGCAGTTCACTCATTCAGTCGCGGGCAGCAATAGAGAATGTTGGTGTACCCTCAATGCGCGATTTCTGAGGCTCATGCGACCTCATCCTCTTCCCACTCGTCACCATAATGATGGGTGAGTTCCTCGCCGGGTTGTATGTTGCGAATCGCGACGACGGTCAAATCATCATAGTAGGCAACATTCGCGTTTTTAGCATGATTGATAAACCGAAAATCGCAAATCACTTCCCTGGCAGATTTGCCATCATCACACCACAGTACATATGGCCCGTTTTCCTTTGCCGGTCGGGTTTGCAAGTGGCCAAGCAGTTCGCCTTTTTTGATTACCGCCGTTGCAAACAATCCTTTTCCGTGGATTGCGCTCTCGTCCACTCTGAATTTATTTTTGATCATGTCTGAATAATGAAAAGTAGTTATTGGTTGTTTGTTCCGCAACAGTATCTATGTCGGTGTCACGCAGATTTGCGATGAACTCGGCCACATGGCGGGTCCAGGCGGGTTGATTGCTTTTGCCTCGATACGGTACCGGGGCAAGATAAGGTGAGTCGGTTTCGACCAGGAAACGATCAGCAGGCACCTGCCTGGCAACTTCCTGCAATTGTTTCGCGCTTTTGAAGGTCACGATACCCGAAAAGGAAATGTAAAAATTGAGGTCCAGAGCTTTTTTGGCAGTTTCCCAATCCTCGACAAAACAGTGCATCACCCCGCCGATTTCATCCGCCTTCTCTTCCTTGAGAATGCGTAGCGTATCGTCGGTCGCCTCACGCATGTGAATAATCAGCGGCTTGTCACTTTGCTTCGCGGCGGCAATATGGCGCCGAAAGCGGTCTCGTTGCCATTCGAGGTCCCCTTCACTGCGAAAATAGTCGAGTCCGGTTTCACCAATGGCGACAATATGTTCGTCGCTGGCCAGTTTCACCAGCTCGTCGATATCCGGATCGTGACCTTCTGTCTCATTGGGATGAACACCGACCGAGGCGGAAATGAAATCGTGTTGCTGGGCAACTTCCAGAACATCCTGGCGGTTTTCCATACTGATACAGACACACAGCATATGCTCCACGCCGTGTTCACGGGCATTTTGCAGCGCAGCCTCCAGGTTACCGTCAAACGGCTCGAGATCCAGACGATCGAGATGGCAGTGAGAATCGACCAGGTACATAGGCGAGAGTTTTACCGGCTATCAGTGAATTTGCAGCGCGTATGATATGCGGACTGGGGTAACACTGTCCAACCTGACTGCGCACAAGCGCGATCAGATAACAGAGTAACAGCCAAAAAACTTACATCGTGTGCGTTTGACGGTCCGACTTGAGAGCGCCGGCCAGGTAGGTCTCTATTTTAGTGCGGGCGTTGCCACCATCCTGCTCACTGAACTGCACGCCGATGCCGGCAGCACGGTTGCCCTGTGAACCCTTGGGGGTGATCCAGACGATCTTGCCGGCGACAGGCAACTTTTCTTTCTCTTCCATCAGCGTCAGCAACATGAAAACTTCATCGCCTAGCTTGTAACTCTTGCTGGTGGGAATAAACAGACCGCCGTTCTTGATGAAAGGCATATAGGCGGCATACAGCGCGCTCTTGTCCTTGATATTCAACGAGAGGATACCCTGTCGTCCTCCGCCTGCTGGGGGTTGGGGTGCAGCCATATTGTCCTCTTAAGTGTCTGCCTCTCAGGGCTTATTGGGGGCAAACAGGCTGGACCATTCGATCATCAAGTTCTCCCACAATAATTGTGGATTGACGGTGGTCTCGCTCAGCCGGCGTGCCTGGTGCAATTTATCCAACAATCGGTGCAAATCCCGGGGTGCTGCCTGTTGCCGTTGTTTCTGCAGTTTATCCGCCAGGTCTTTGTTTTTAATATTATTCTTATCATAGGCCAGGCGAAGCAAATCGGCAACCCAATGATACATCCAGATTATCGGCATTTGTCTGTCCTGCTTGAGCGCCTCCTGGGCGATACCGGCCGCAGTCAGCGGGTCGGTCTGTCCCGAGGCACAGTCCAGCAGGGCTTCCAGCAGGCGCCGCCGCTCGGCCAACCAGTCTTCCCGAAGATAACGGGCTGCCAGCAGCGGGGCCTCCCCAGCCAGCTGCATGGCCTGGGCGATGTCCTCCGTGGGACTGTCTGGTAACGTTTCGGCCAGCCAGTCGCTGGCTGCTTGTGGTTCGGGACGCCCCAGGCGCAGAGGCTGGCAGCGGCTACGAATGGTGGCCGGCAGGCGCGAGGGCGTGGTGCTTACCAGCAGAATCAGGGTCCGGGGTGGCGGCTCCTCAAGGGTTTTGAGGAAGGCATTTGCAGCATTGTGGTTCATGACCTCGGCCGGTACCACGGTCACCACCCGGTAGCCACCGTAGTGGCCGGTCAGGCTCAGATTCTGGATCAGTTCGCGGACCGCTCCAATCTTGATAGGCTTGCCAGATTCCTCGGGAACCAGCCGAAAACGGTCGGGATGCGACTGCGCCGCCAGTCGTTGGCATGCCGGACATTGCCCGCAGGCCTGTCCGTCCTGGCCTGGTTGCTCGCACAGCAGCGAAGCCGCCAGTTGCTCCGCAAATTCCCGCTTGCCGATGCCCTCTTCCCCGCTGATCAGCAGGGCATGGGGTAGTCGCTCCTGACGACGGCTGCCTTGAAGCTGTTGCCAGGCCGTGGCATGCCATTGGGCGATCGGCACCGTCATACCAGCACCGACAGTACCGCGGCAATCTGTTGCTGAACCTGCTCCAGGGCCGGTGCTGCATCGATTACTCGAAAGCGGTTCGGTTCCTGGCGGGCCCGAATCAGGTAGGTTTCCCGCACCCGTTCAAAGAAATGTTGCTGTTCCTGTTCGAAACGGTCAGGTGCGCTGCGTTGCCCGGCCCGTTGCAGCCCCTGTTGGACCGGTAAATCCAACAGCAGAGTCAAATCCGGGCGCAGGTTGCCCTGTACCCACTGCTCGAGCTGGGCGATGCGTTGCAGATCCACTCCGCGCCCTCCACCCTGATAGGCATAGGTCGCATCGGTAAAGCGGTCGCAAACCACCCATTTTCCGGCCGCCAGGGCGGGTTTGATCACCTCGTTCAGATGCTGGGCCCGGGCCGCAAACATGAGTAACAGTTCAGTATCCACGGCCATACCCGTCTGGTTGGCATCCAGCAGCAACTCCCGGATTTTCTCGCCCAGGCCGGTACCGCCCGGTTCCCGGGTCATTACCACTTCCTTGCCAGCCTCGCGTAACCAGGCCTCGATGAAGGCCAGGTTACTGCTTTTACCGACTCCTTCACCGCCTTCCACGGTAATGAAATAGCCGCTCATTGATCCTTCTCCTCATCAGCTTTGTAGGAAGAGAAAGAACGCTTGCGGCCCTTGAGCTGGTATTTGATGACCGCCTGGTTATGTTCTTCCAGGGTTTTAGAGAAGTGATGACTGCCGTCACCGCGGGAAACAAAATACAGATAACCGGTGTTGTCAGGATGCAGACTGGCATGGATGGCATCCCGTCCGGGCATGGCGATGGGGGTTGGCGGCAAACCGGAGCGTGTGTAGGTATTGTAGGGTGTATCGCGCTGAAGATCGCGGCGACGAATATTACCGTCGTATGCTTCACCCATGCCGTATATGACAGTCGGATCGGTCTGCAGG
>JASFNY010000177.1:0-4885 GCA_050116795.1 Thiohalophilus sp. | reverse complement strand
AGCACCCGATCATCCTCGCCAACTTGCAATAACTGCAATGCCTGGCTGACCATGCGACGGTTGATCTCGCTGTTAACCTGGGTGAAATCGGTCGGCAAAAACTCGAGTGTGACATTGAATTCGGGCTGCGAGTAATCCAGGGTCACCTGTTCAGGATATAACAGCGTTACGCTGTCGGGTCCTTTCGGCTGGTGATAGATGATAAATTTGTTTTCCCTGCCATAGTCGACCAGCAGTTCAACATCTTTGTCCGTTAACGGTTCCAGGTTGCGAAATACCAGCGCAGTCAGTTTATCGCCGGCTGCAACTTCGATCTGTGGCAGCCGCCGGTAACAACTGAGTTGACGGATCAGGCTTCCCAGTTCGGGTAGTCGATCACCAAGTTGCGGCGTAAGAATATGACAATGTTCCAGCTCGGCCAGAAAATGGCTGCCGCGCTCGCGAAAACCGACCAGGACTTTTTCCTTTTTGTCGACATAGCGAACACCAAGCCGAGCCTTGTTGCGATACTGCCATATGGGTCCGGTCAAAGGAGGCAGAATCTCTTCAGCCTGTACACGACCTATATGTGACAAGTCGTCGATCAATATCTGTTGCTTGAGACGAATCTGTTCATCACTGGCAACATGCTGCAGACGACAGCCTCCACAAATACCAAAGTGTTCGCAGCGTGGTTCTACCCTAAACGCAGACGCTTCGACGATCCGCAGCAACCGGCCTTCATCATAATTACGACGGGTACGGGTATAGACAAATTCCACTTTCTCACCAGGCAACGCCCCGTCTATGAATACAGTCTTGCCAGCGACACGGGCAATACCCTTGCCTTCATGTGTCATGGTCTCGATCTCGGCAATAACCGGTTCTGTGGTCAGTAAACTGCGTTGGCGCGCCATGAAGTTACCGTGCTGAATCGGGAATCAAACTGCAGGATGAAAGGCAATACATAGATTATTCTGGCATGCCTGTATCAGGCAGGGAAAACGTTGGTCGACAGGTACCTGTCGCCACGATCGCAAATGATCGAAACGATAACGGCATTTTCGACCTGTTGTGACAATTGCAATGCGGCAGCGACCGCCCCTCCGGAAGAGATACCGCTAAAGATACCTTCCTGCGCCGCCAGTGCCCGGGTCGTATCTTCGGCCAATTCCTGGGTAATATCGAGGGTCATATCCACCCGTGAGGCATCGAAGATCGACGGCAGATAAGCTTCAGGCCAACGGCGAATGCCGGGAATTTTCGATCCTTCCGTTGGTTGTACTCCGACGATCTGCACAGCCGGGTTCTGCTCCTTGAGATAGCGTGAAGTTCCCATGATGGTCCCGGTCGTACCCATGGCACTGACGAAGTGGGTCACAGTGCCTTTGGTGTCACGCCAGATCTCCGGTCCCGTGGACTCATAATGGGCCAGTGGATTATCCGGATTGGAAAACTGATCGAGCTCCTTACCGCGACCTTCAGAGGCCATTTTCGCGGCCAGGTCACGCGCACCCTCCATGCCTTCCTTTTCGCTGACAAGGATGATTTCCGCCCCGTATGCTTTCATCACGGCGCGCCGTTCCAGGCTCATATTCTCCGGCATGATCAGGATCATGCGATAACCCTTGATGGCGGCTGCCATGGCCAGGGCGATACCGGTATTGCCGCTTGTGGCCTCGATGAGCGTATCCCCGGCCTGGATCTCACCGCGTTTTTCGGCATGCTGAATCATGCTCATGGCGGGACGGTCCTTGACCGAGCCGGCGGGATTATTCCCCTCCAGCTTGGCCAGCAGTATGTTGCTGGTCTCACCGGGCAGGCGCTGTAGCCGCACCAGCGGGGTATTGCCGACATAGGCTTCAATTGTGGGGAATTTCATTTACCCAGTTTAAATCATACCGGGTATTCAAAAAAGCACTGGCTGGCTACTGCGTGCAGGTATCGGGTATAGTGACACTGCCACAAAAAGCATAAAAATGGATATGGCGGTCATTCTGGACAAAAAACAGGCACTCGAACAGGCTGGCGGTAACGTCGAGCTGGCACGGGAACTGTTTGATATGCTGCTTCAGGAGCTCCCCGGCCTGCGCTCCAAATTGCAACAGGCGATTACCGAGCGAGACAACCAGGCCATGTGGGAGCATGCTCACAAGCTTTATGGTTCCACCGCGTATTGTGGAGTTCCTGCCCTGCGTCAATCAGCCTGTAATATGGAAGAGTGTATCAAGCAAAAAGACGAGCAACGGCTCGACGGTTGCTATACCCATCTGGCTAACGAAATTGATCGTTTGCTCGAACAGGGACCACGACTGGCACAAGAGCCCTGGGAAACATCAGGCGACTAGCTTTTACGGGCAGAAGTCATCAACCGTTTCATTTCCCGCACCGCCTCTTCAAGGCCGGTAAATACGCTCCGTGCAACGATGGCATGGCCGATGTTCAATTCTCGAATCCCGGCCAATGCCGCGATCGGTGTGACATTATGGTAATGCAGGCCATGACCGGCATTGACTTGCAGACCACAATCCAGACCCTGTTCCACTGCACGAGCGATTCTCACAAATTCGGACTCTGTCGCCTTGGGCGAATCGGCATCGGCATAGTGACCGGTATGAATCTCGATCACCGGAGCACCGCATTCGGCCGCAGCCGCGATTTGTTCCGGTTCGGCATCGATAAATAAGGAGACCCGCACACCCGCTTCGGCCAGACGTTGGCAGGCTTCAGTAATACGCGCTTTCTGGCCTTTGACATCAAGACCACCTTCGGTGGTCAACTCCTCGCGTCTTTCCGGCACCAGGCAACAATCCGCTGGCCGTACCTTCTCGGCGATGGCCAACATTTCATCGGTAACCGCCATTTCCAGATTCATCCGGGTCTGAAGTATATCGCGCAGCATGTGAACATCCCGATCCTGGATGTGGCGACGATCCTCACGTAGATGCAGCGTGATGGAATCCGCCCCGGCCTGCTCCGCCAGCAGCGCCGCCTGGATCGGTTCTGGATAGAGCGTGCCGCGGCTCTGTCGCAGCGTGGCAATATGGTCGATATTGACACCAAGTAATATTTGCTTGTCCATTGAGGTAGTCACGTCGTTACTATCCTGGTCTGTGTCTATTTGTACTTACAGATCCCGGCTTTGCCAGTAAAGTTGTCGGGACCGTAGTGGACGGTCATCAAGGTGCCGTCCGAGTAAAAATCGCATCAGTATTTTTGCCTCGCGCAATACCTGCGGATCCCCGTAATCGTGTTCACGAATTGCCAGCAGGCTACGGCCACTAACCAGTGGATATTCAGCCGGTGCCTCGCCTTGCTGCAATACCGGCCCTTGCTCCGGATGATAACAATAATGAGCGTCGACTTGCAGGGATTGCCCGCTATGCACATCAACATCCAGCTGCAAGCCATAGCCAAGTTCTTCCAGTAACTCCCTCTCGTAGCGGCGTAGTACGGCTTCTTCCTGATTAGACTGGTCCAGCAAGGAGTGTAATGCAAACTCATAACTGTCAAACAGCTCGGGATGCGGATCATCACGGTGCAGCAGACGCATGATCAATTCATTCATGTAGAACCCGCTGATGATACGGTTACCGGGTAAAACCATCCCCGAACCCGCTGCTTCGACTGCAGTCATCGTTTGCAGCTCACCACGACCGGCCCAGGAAAACAAAAGCGGAACAAATGCCTCGAGTCTTGCACTATTGCGGGAGCGATTACTGCGAATACCGCGTGCTACCAGCCCCACCCTGCCCCTATCACGGGTAAATATCTCCAGGAGACTGCTGGTGTCACGATAGGGTCGGCGGTGCAGAATATAACCGTATTTCAGTTGTTGTCGGTGTTCAGCAGGCATGTCCCTAACCCTTTACCAGGATCAGTCATCATCGCGATAACCCAGACTGGAGAGCGCCCGCTCATCGTCAGACCATCCTGTCTTGACCTTGACCCACAACTCGAGGTGGACTTTTTTGTCGAACAGTTTCTGCATATCGAGTCGTGCCTGCTGACCAACCTTTTTCAACCGTTCGCCCTGTTCGCCAATCACGATCGATTTCTGGTTCTCCCGTTCAACCCAGATCAATGCATTGATTCTGTCGAGCCTCTCGGTCTCCTCGAACTTTTCAATTTCTACCGTGGTGGCATAAGGTAATTCCTGACCGAGGTTACGCATCAGTTTTTCCCTTACGATTTCAGCAGCCAGGAACCGCGCGTTGCGATCCGTTATCTGGTCCTCGGGATACCAGGGTTCAGATACATCAAGATGGTGAATAATGGCCTTCTCAAGTTGGTCCAGATTGGTACCGGATTTGGCCGAGACAGGAACAATATCCGCAAAATCATGCTTACCACCCAGTTCCTGAAGGAAGGGCAATAACGCCCCCTTTTCGGCCAGCTTGTCGACCTTGTTTACCGCAAGGATTACCGGTGCCGAAGTCGCCGAAATTGCAGAAAGCACAAGTTCATCTTCCGCAGTCCATTTCAACGCTTCAATAACGAATACCACCACCTGCACATCCTGAATAACAGCACTGGCAGTTCGATTCATGAAACGGTTCATGGCCTTTTTGGCTTTTTGATGAATACCGGGCGTATCAACATAGATGATTTGTGCCTGGTCGGTGGTTTTTATCCCCAGTATGCGATGGCGAGTGGTTTGCGGCTTGCGTGAGGTAATACTGAGTTTTTGACCGATAAGATGGTTCATCAATGTGGATTTACCCACATTGGGTCTCCCCAGCAGCGCGACATAACCGCAACGATAATTTTCGTTCGTCATTTCAACCCGCCAGTGTCTGGAGAATTTTTTCAGCCGCGGCCTGCTCTGCCTTGCGTCGACTGGTACCTTCCGCCACGACTGACTCACCCAGCCCGCTTATGCGGCATTCAACACGAAAGCGCTGTT
>JASFNY010000176.1:0-4889 GCA_050116795.1 Thiohalophilus sp. | reverse complement strand
TCGGAAGGCAAGATCGTGCAATCTGATCCGGAACTCGAAAAAGCCCTGGCCGAAAAAAATCAACAGATCGAAAGGTTGCATACCGAGCTTGAAAACCTGAAAGAACAATCGGAAGAGTTCGAATCAGCTTCTCCCGGCGCTGAACAATACAAGGCACAGCTCGAGCTGCAAAAAGAACTCAATCAGGAGTTACATAAGCGTATCGAGCTTGCCCAGAATCTGCTTTCCCGGGATCAATTACCCAGCGCCGAAGAACTTGATAAATGGCAGGTCACCCTGCCTGGCTGGTACTGGGGAACCATGTTAATTGCACTGATCATCGGAATTGGTGGTGGCATTGGCTGGATGGACTACCGGTTACGTCGTCGCCACGGTGGTTTCCGTATTTAATGTCCGGCCGGACCCGTAAGCCCTTAAAAATCGCCAGCTGGAACGTGAATTCCCTGCGGGTACGCCTGCCGCAGGTTCTTGACTGGCTCAAACAAACGCAAGCTGATCTTGTTGCGCTGCAGGAAACCAAGCTGCAGGATGAAAATTTCCCCCACGATGAATTCGCCGCTGCCGGTTATGACAGCCAGGCCAACGGGCAAAAAACCTATAACGGCGTTGCACTGCTAGCTCGCCGTCCACTGAAACTGGAAAAGGTCGAACGCGACCTGCCCGGTTTTGATGATCCCCAGCGCCGTTTAATTGCTGCCAGCTGTGGATCGATCCGCCTGATCAATGTGTATGTTCCCAACGGAGCCGAAGTCGGTTCAGACAAGTTCCAGTACAAACTCGATTGGCTGGAAGCCCTGCATGACTATTTAAAAGACCAGCTCACTCAACAGCCGAATGTACTGGTGCTCGGCGACTTCAATATCGCCCCGGAAGATCGCGATGTCCATGATCCTGAACTCTGGTCAGGTTCGGTACTGGTCAGCGAACCCGAGCGGAAAAAGTTCCGCGCGTTATTGAAGCTGGGTTTCAAGGACAGCTTTCGTCTGTTCGAGCAGGCCGATGCTCTCTACAGCTGGTGGGACTACCGGGCTGCCGCCTTCCGCCGCAATCACGGTCTGCGTATCGATCATATCCTGGTCAGCGATGCCCTGGCCGAAAGCGTCACCCGGGCAAGTATTGATAAAACGCCACGCCAACTCGATCGGCCTTCCGATCACGCGCCAGTCATTGCCTCGCTTGAACTCTGAAGACTGCTCATTACAGCCCGTTTATTACTAAACGGCCTTTTTTTGTTCGGGTGTTCTTTATAAGATAGTCGGCTCTATTCATGTATATGGCGGCCCGATGAAATACAGCGATCTCCGGGATTTCATAAACCTGCTGGAACAGCGTGGCGAACTGAAGCGTATCCAGACCGAAGTCGATCCCTGTCTTGAGATGACCGAGATCTGCGATCGGACTCTACGCGCTGGCGGGCCTGCACTGCTGTTTGAAAACCCCAAAGGATCCGACATTCCGGTTCTGGCCAACCTGTTCGGCACACCACAACGCGTGGCGCTGGGCATGGGCGAGGAATCCGTCGCGGCGCTGCGTGAAGTCGGCAAGCTGCTGGCCTTTCTCAAGGAACCGGATCCTCCGAAGGGCATGAAAGACGCCTGGCAAAAAATGCCGATCTTCAAGCAGGTGCTCAACATGTCTCCCAAGGTCGTCAAGGGCGCCGCCTGCCAGAAACAGGTGATCGAGGGTGACGACGTGGATCTCGGCAAGCTGCCGATCCAGACCTGCTGGCCGGACGATGCCGGTCCCCTGATTACCTGGGCGCTGGTCATCACCCGCGGGCCGAACAAGGAGCGGCAGAACCTGGGTATCTATCGTCAACAGGTCATCGCTCGCAACAAAGTCATCATGCGCTGGCTGGCCCATCGAGGAGGTGCACTCGACTTTCGCGACTGGCAACAGGCCCATCCGGGCGAGCCGTTTCCCGTGGCCGTGGCGCTCGGGGCCGATCCGGCAACGATTCTCGGCGCAGTGACTCCGGTACCCGATACCCTGTCGGAATACGGTTTCGCCGGCCTGCTGCGCGGCGACAAGACCGAGGTCACCAAATGTATCGGCTCTGACCTGCAGGTGCCCGCCACTGCCGAGTTTGTACTTGAAGGAGTCATCAATCCTGACGAGATGGCTGATGAGGGTCCGTTCGGAGATCACACAGGCTACTACAATGAAGTCGAACGTTTTCCGGTCTTCACCATCGAACGCATAACCCATCGATCGAATCCCATCTATCACAGCACCTATACCGGCCGTCCTCCCGATGAACCGGCAGTACTGGGTGTCGCGCTGAATGAAGTCTTCGTTCCATTGTTACAAAAGCAGTTTCCCGAGATCGTTGATTTTTACCTGCCGCCCGAGGGCTGCTCCTATCGCATGGCAGTGGTGAGTATGAAAAAGCAGTATCCGGGACATGCCAAACGCGTCATGCTGGGTGTCTGGTCTTTCCTGCGCCAGTTTATGTACACCAAGTTTGTGATCGTCACCGATGAAGACGTCAACGTGCGTGACTGGCAAGACGTTATATGGGCAATGACCACCCGTATGGATCCGGTACGTGACACAACCATGATAGAGAACACCCCTATCGATTATCTTGACTTTGCGTCACCGGTATCGGGACTCGGCAGCAAGATCGGTTTCGATGCCACCAACAAGTGGCCCGGCGAAACACAGCGCGAATGGGGTCGGCCAATCAGCATGGACGAAACCGTCAAGCAACGTATCGACAGTCTTTGGGACGAACTGGGTATATTTGATACTCCGAAAACTGACTGATTCACTTATCGGTGCAGTCCGGCCGATCTATACTGAAGTGTCAAAATCAGGAGAACAACATGCGTCATATCATGGTGTTGAATGCCAAGGGCGGGTGCGGCAAGAGCACGATCGCCACCAATCTCGCCAGTTATTACGCTTACGAACTGGGAAAACAGGTCACACTGGCCGACTTTGATCCCCAGGGCTCAAGTATGGCCTGGTTAAAGGCACGTCCGGAGAAGTACCCCGAAATCCACGGCATAGCCGCCTGGCAGGAAAATGTGCGACCGCCAAAGGATACTGAAATTATGATCATGGACGCGCCGGCGCGAGTCCAGGGCAAGGAACTGACCCAGATGGTACGACGCGTCGAAACCATCATTGTCCCCGTGCTGCCTTCGCCGATTGATATTCGTGCTGCCGCCGATTTCATGAAGGAACTTCTGACTACCGGCAAAGTCTCACGAAAAGAGACTCGTGTCGCTGTTGTCGCCAACCGGGTCAGGGAAAATACGCTTATCTATCAATCATTGCAGGCTTTTTTAAACAGCTTGAAAATCCCTTTCGTTACCACCCTTCGTGATACGCAGAACTATATTCGTGCCGAGGAACGTGGAATCGGGATCTTTGAAATGGCCCCTTCGCAGGTATGGTGGGATCTGGAACAGTGGGAACCGTTAATCAAATGGCTAAAAAGCAAACGCAGCCAGGCCGTGGCATGAATCTGCGCAGCACAGCATTACACCAGACCCGGGCAACCGGTTTTCGTTCCCGTCTGCGACTACCTGCACTGGGCTTGCTTGCGCTAGTGGTCAGCGCCTGCAGCACCACCGTAAATGTCGATTATGATACTTCGACCAATTTTGCCGCTATCAAGAGTTATGACCTGGAAACAAAACCGATCAAGATCAGTGATGATCCACGAATCGACAGCCACCTTATGCAACAGCGCGTGGTCAGCGCGATTCGAAGTGGCTTGCAGGCAAAAGGACTTCACGCCGCTTCACCGGCCGACGCCAGGGTTACCTATCGCATCGACGTCAAACAGGAAATTGAGAGTGACCGTTCGGGCGTTTCCGTGGGGGTAGGTACTTACAGCCGCAACGTAGGTATCGGCTTCGGTTACGGATTTCCTGCCTCGGATGTTGAATCTTATGACCAGATGAGACTGACCATCGATCTGCTTCGTCCGGACGGAACATTATTGTGGCGCGGCTCCGATACCCGAAGACTCTATACCGGCAGTAACCCGGAAAAGAACACCAAGCTAATCAACGATCTTGTTGAGAGCATCCTGAAAGAATACCCGCCAAACTAATTCGCAGACATATCAGCAGCAGGATTACCTCGCCAGTGTTACCGGCGCCACCGGTCCGAGCACTTTGGGTTGCAACTTGCGCATCTCGGGAACCAGTGCAGACAGTGCCTTCTGCCGGTTGCCCGGTGCCGGGTGGGTACTCAAAAATTCAGGCGGACCGCTGCCACCGACCTTTTCCATTTTCTGCCACAGGCTGATTGCCGCATTTGGATCGTATCCGGCCCGGGCTGCCAGTTCGATGCCCAGCCGATCAGCCTCGGATTCGGCGGTTCGACTGTAAGGTAACGTCACGGCAAGTTGCGCAGCAATGGCCGTGGCTGTCATGGTCCTGTCCGATGCATCGGTAGCGATGCCCACCGCAGTCACGCCCAGCTGGGTGGCGATCGCCACCGACATCTGTTCCGCGGTGTGGTTGGCAATGGCGTGAGATATCTCGTGACCCATGATCTGGGCCAGTTCGGCATCTGTCAGATTCAATTTATCAATCAATCCGGTATAGACGGCCATCCGCCCGCCGGCCATCGCCCAGGCATTGATCGTCTCCGGATCATCGATCACCGCCACGCTCCACTTCCAGTTACGCGTTTGTGAATAACGCTTTTCGGCTACTGCCACCAGGCGTCCGGTGATCGTTTGTACTCGACGCGTGAGCGGCCCTTCTTTCACCAGTTTATTCTCTTTTTCGTAGGTGTTGACGGTATTGATGTAGGCCTTCTCGGATTCAGCAATCGCCGTTTCGGGTGAGATCAGCATCAATTGCGAGCGGCCGGTGGGACTCGTCACACAGCTTGCCAGTAACATGATTAGTAAACCGGGAATC
>JASFNY010000175.1:0-4898 GCA_050116795.1 Thiohalophilus sp. | reverse complement strand
CACCAGCAACACAAAAACCTATGCCGAACAGGACTGGGGAATCGCCATGGGTATGCGCTACGCGGAAATCCCCTATGGCACATCCAACGGCGATCGTACCGTGGCCGATATCGTGCCGCTGATGTATTTCGATAATGACTATTTTTATATTCGTGGACTGGAAGGCGGTATCAAGTTAATCAACAATGAGCAGTGGAAACTCAATGCCATAACCCGTTACCGGTTTTTTGATATTCCAGCCGATTATCAAAACGAGGTTCGCGGTGATGCCTGGGATGGTGGCGCACAGGTCCGCTATAACCTCGGCGACTGGGATCTGCGTACCGAACTCATGTCCGACGGCGATGGCAAGGTCTATGCGGATATCGGCTTCGACACCGAGCTGGGCGACAAGTACGCCACCCTGTATCCCTATATCGGCTTGCGCCTGAAATCCTCCGGCTTCAATACCAAGTACTATGGTTTCGACCTGGAAGAGGTTTCCGGTGGTGCCGACATTCGGGCGCAAATCGGTGGCCGCTATCACCTGGTCAGTAATTTATACCTGATGGGTCGCCTGGGCGGGACCATTCTGGACAGCAATGCACGTGACAGCAGTTATGTCGATAAGAGTATGACCTGGGAGGCCTATGCCGGTATCGCCTTTTTCAATAACCCGGACAAACCCCGTAGAAGTTCACTGCGGAATAATGCCTACCTGCGCGTCGCACATGGTGAGGCAACTGAATCCAACTTTGGTGAAATTCTTCAGGGCGACGTCAAAGAGGATATTTACCACAACAAGCTTACCTCACTGTTCTACGGACATCCCCTGACCGACGATCTGTTTGGCCTGCCACTGAATATTTACCTGGTGTCCGGCCTGGTCTATCACCACAACTCCGAGGTACAGCAGAATTTCAACGAGTATGCCCTGGGAATCAAGGCGGATTACACCTTTAAATGGCCGGTACGCTGGCGTATCGGAATGACCGAAGGCCTGTCCTATGCCAGCGATATTACCTACATCGAACGTGTTGACCTGGAGGGCAAAGGCTACCGTCCCAGCAAATTACTGAACTACCTGGATTTCACCATCGATATCAATATCGGTGATATTTTCAATGCCAGGAGCCTGAAGAACACCTACCTGGGCTACAGCGTTCACCATCGTTCCGGCATATTCGGAACCGGCTCCCAGTTCGGCCGGATAAGTGGCGGGAGTAACTACACCACATTCTATTTGCAGCAGCATTTCTGATTGATATACCTGTTCAGTTATTACGGACGGTACATGTTACCGAGAGTTCTTTACAGATTCCCTCGGCGGCCAGGCGGGCGAGATCCTTCCCGGTGGAACCGCTGCTGCCGGCATCGGCCCAGAGAAACAGCAGGGTATTGCCATCGGAGAGCAGGGTTGCCTGCCCACTGAGCGAGGCTCCATCATCGCGTTCCACTTCAATCAGGTAGCTTTTCGGGTCCTGGTTGATTAACTTGAGATGCGGCCGCGTTTTAAGGCCATCCAACAAGACCTGGTAGACTCTGTCGGGCGGAAGGTCGATCTGCAGCATGGCAGTATGCTGGCGGGCACCTTGCGTATACAGGACCGTACCCTCGGTTGCGACCGGCCACAATGCCGTGCCACAACCCTGAAGAAATACCAGCCCCGTAAGTACAGACAATAACCTGGTAAATGCGAAGTGCTTCATGGTCAGGTTCTTCCCTGGTTGTGTCGCAGGATGCTCAGGCGCGGGGAGATTTCTCGGCCCGCTGCTTAAAGTAATCATAGCCGAGTTTCACAGCAATGTAGGCGATGGCCCACAGCAGGATCAAAAGCGCTCCCCGAATAAACGTTACGTTGGCGATTTCGTCCCCTTCCTGGCTGATCCGGTCGATGGCATTTTCCAGCTCTTTTGAAGCCAGCAGCTGGCGTATGACCTCAAGCTGCCGACTGGAGACGTCATCGATTATCGTCTCGCGTTCCCGGGCAAGTTTTACAAACATTTCGTCCATCAGTGTTCTGGTTTCGGCGGTCAGATTTTCCGCGAAAGCGGCATAGCGCGCCGAGGACACAGACATGCGGTGGACATCTTCCATCATTTGACTGATTTCTGGTGTTCGTAGAGCTTCACGCATGCCAAATTCCGCTTCCAGCCGGGTAATACCCGGCGCCCGCTGCAGGTAATGCAACAGGCGTTCGGAAAAGTCCTGGATTTCTTCGGCGGTTTCACGGGTTCTTTGTACTTCTGCCAGCAAGCCGCCGGTCTGCTGAACCTCCTGCAAGTCCCTGGCCTGTTGCGAGGAAAATCCGCTGAAGCGGACTGACCAGAAAAAATGCTGCCCCGGATTGGCTTTGCGCCACTCCTGGATCAGGTCGCGCAAGTTCTGTTGCTGCTCGGGGGTGAGGACCTTGCCCGACAGGTCCCAGATGTCCTTTTCCAGTAGGCGTGATGATTGCAACAGCCCCGCACCCAGTTCAGGACCCAGATAATCAGGAACCCAGTAGTTCTCAACTTCAAGACGGGTCAGCGAGGCAAATACCAGCATGTCCAGGAGGTTTTCAACCGCGTTGGGACCAATCGAAATATCCAGCACGGTCTTCTGCGACATCAGGTTCCAGCCCGAGGCAAACCAGCGCATATCAGGTGAAGGTGCCTGGTTTTTTATCTTATCGGCTTCCAGCGACATGCGCCCGGCGTAACGATCGGCATAGCGCATCAGCTCGGTGGCTATCTGTCCACGCTTGATGTTGGTTTGTGTTGCCTCGCCGCCTTTGCCTATTGGTGCAATCGAAACGTCCTGGGATTTGGGCTGGATGGGTTCACCGACACAGGCTGTCAGACTGATACAGGCCAGGCAGATAAAGAAGTGCCTCAGACATTGTTTACCGGACTGGAAGTTATATTTCATCATGGCATTGGTCCGGTTTACTCTGTTTCACCGGGTACTAATTATTAACCTGATTATTTTGCGGGCAGCGATAGGCCAGGCCATACATTGTCACAGAAGTGACAAAGTTATGTGGCCATCCAATGAACACGTTGTTGGCTCCCTTCTCAGCCGCCCGGTTACGCAGATCATCCAGCGCTGACTGCACCATTGCCCGATTGGAAAGGAATAGATAACTATACCAGTGTCCTTCCGAGCCAGTAACCTGACCCAAATATTCACACGTCGCCATCTCGTCAGTTGATTCTGCAAATTCAACATGCCTGGCATCTTCCTTCAATTTGACGACACTGCATGAGGCAAGCAATAGCGCAAGAGCTAGCAGAAGCGGAATTTTTGTTATCATCGGGCTATCCAGATACTGATTTGATAAAGATAGTTAAACTATACTGACTGTATGATTACAGCACGAAATTTCCGTTTTTTGAAGCTCGGTTTATACCTGTTACCGGTTATTTCCCTGCTGGCCTGCAGTAGCATCCCGCAGAATTACCCCAGGACGGAGACGTACGCCTACGACTATAAAGATATCCAGCACACCGTACTGGGGAGTCAGTTATCCGCCGGGTTAAAGGCGCATCCCGGCGAATCGGCCTTTCTGCCACTGGTCGAGGGAACCGATGCCCTGGCGGCAAGGCTGGGGCTGGCGCAGACTGCCGAGAAATCCCTCGATGTTCAGTACTATATCTGGCGGGGTGATATCACCGGCAGGGCAGTGGCTTATACGTTACTGGAAGCGGCTGATCGCGGAGTACGGGTCCGCCTGTTGCTGGATGATCTGCAAGCCTCAACGCATGATCCGGCATTGCTGGCGCTGGATGATCACCCGCAAATCCAGGTACGAATGTTCAACCCCTCAGCGTCGCGTTATTTTAAAGGCTTCGAATTGATGTCGCGCTTTGACAAGCTCAACCGACGCATGCATAACAAGTCCTTTATTGCCGATAATCAAATGGCCATCGTCGGCGGTCGCAACATTGGCGATGAATATTTCAATGCCAATCCGGTGGTGCAATTCTCCGATTTTGACGTACTGGCGATTGGCCCTGTGGTTCCCGAAATCTCTGACATCTTTGATCTCTACTGGAACAGTGAGTTGGCGGTTCCTGTTTCGGTGCTGTATGACGATGAGGAACAGGAGGTATCCCTGGATGAGTTGAGGCAGGCGTTAAACGCGGCCTGGCAGAAGACATTGTCTTCGCAATACTCTCGCGCAGTGCGTGAAAGTCAATTTGTGCGGGATATAAACAAAAACAAGGCAACATACTTCTGGGGCAAGGCCAATGCAGTCGCCGATGCACCGGAAAAGTTCTTGCATGATTCGAATGACAAAACAACTCACCTGGGGCCGCAATTACATCCATTGCTGGCGAACATCAAATCTGAACTGTTTATCATTTCGCCGTACTTTATTCCGGGTGATGATCTGGTAGCGTTCTTTTCAGACCTGGTGAAACGGGGTGTACATGTCACGATTCTGACCAACTCGTTGGCCTCCAATGACGTGGGTATAGTACATGCCGGGTATGCGAAATATCGTGAAGCCCTGCTTGAAGCAGGCGTTGAACTTTATGAATACAAGCCGGACCCGACCCGCACCAAGGGAAAAACCAAAGATTCCGGCTTGCCGGGTTCATCGCGTGCCAGCCTGCATGCCAAGGTGTTTGTTATCGACCGGAAGGATCTGTTTGTCGGTTCGATGAACCTCGACCCGCGCTCAATAAATTTGAATAGCGAGCTGGGTATCATAATCGACAGCCCGAAGTTTGCCCGTGAATTTGTCGAACAGGTTAGCCAAAGTTTCCCTCGGAATTCCTATCATTTACGCCTGGTCAAGGAAACGGATGAAGAAGGTAACGTGACTGACAAGACGCTGCAGTGGGAAACCATTGAAAACGGCAAAAAAGTCACCTATGACAGTGAGCCGCATGTCGGCTTCTTTCGTAAACTGGGTATCTGGTTTATGTCAT